>CAMGJS010000086.1 GCA_946056455.1 uncultured Clostridia bacterium
TTGAAGAAAAGGCTATGTCTGAGGAAGAGCTCGTAGCGCTCATCAAAAAACAGCGCGAGTGCGTTGCCGGTATCCTTGATATTCTTGTCGGAGAAGGGTATATTTCTAAGGAAAAGCTTGACAGCGAGATTGAAAATTTAAAGCGCGACTTTGACATAACCGATGATGAGATGAAGCTCATTATGAACGACGATGTTGATATGATAGCGTCGCTCCTTATTGACACGGGTGATTTTTATACAAATTATTATCTCAGCATCGCTCTTAAATTCATTACCCGTTTTCTCGGAAACAAAAACCGTATCGGAAGAACAAAAAAGGTTTCTGAATATGAATGCGAAAGAGCAGTTCTGCAAAAAATATGCACACAAAAAAGCAACTTTGCAATAGGCTTTGCAGGAACGAGAGACGCTTTGCACACTCTCACCGACAGCCTCGAAAGCTTTGAAGCCTCGGACGGCAAGGACGGCAGATATTCACAGCTTGTCGGCTTTATCAACTGTATCAGCTGTATCTTTGAATGTGGAATAATGCGTGAAAGTGAAATAAACAGCCTTTCAAAAGCAAAGCTTTATAAATCTGCTGAAATAATTTTTAAAGAGAACGGCTTTGTCCTTCCCGTAACACTGAGGGGAACGGACATTGACATTATCGTTGCAAGCGGAGTCAATGATGATTTTGTGAAGATTGTTCATAACATATAAGAAAATTTTTGTTTTGTTTTGTAGAAAAATATACTTGACAAGCAAAAAATAGTATGGTAGAATACATTCAAATGCTGTGACGAAGAAGGCAGGAGCGACTGCGCTTTCAGCGAGTCGGTGGTTGGTGCAAACCGATAGGCATAGTTCCGAAAAAGCCTCTCCCTTCCGAGCAGAAAATGCAAAAGCTGTGATTAATTTCATTGCGAGTAGTGTTTTCCGTCAGCGCGACGTAACTGCGAACGGCTTGTTGGAGCCTGAGGTGGCATGCGAATGCAATTTGAGTGGTACCGCGGAATGGATATTTATTCCGTCTCAAAGAATTATCTCTTTGAGGCGGATTTTTTATTTTCGCCTCAGAATACAGAAAGGATGTTTTGAATGAAAATCAGCTTCTCAACCCTTGCCTGTCCCGATTTTGACTGGACAGACATCTACTTCATGGCAAAGGACTTAGGCTTTGACGGAATTGAGATCCGTGGTCTTGGCGACGATATTTACGCCGTTAAGGCAAAGCCTTTTACCGACAGTCAGATTTCAAAGACTGTCCGCAAACTCAACGAAATCGGCATTGAAATTCCCTGTCTCTCTTCGGGCTGTTGCCTTAAAGACAAGGATAAGCTTGACGAAGTTATATCCGAAATTTCAAGCTACATAAACCTCGCTGTAAAGCTTGGTACACCCTTTATCAGAATCCTCGGCGATAAGGAACCTATGCCCAACGGCGAAGTCGACGACGCTTATGTAGCCGAAGTTCTCACAAAGCTCGCCGATATTGCAAAGGACAAGGGCATAACTCTTCTTGTTGAAACAAACGGCGTTTATGCCGACACAAAGCGTCTTAACAATCTTCTCAATAAGGTTGATAGAATTGAAGTTGCCGCTTTGTGGGATATGCACCACCCTTATCGCTATGCGGGAGAATCACCTGCCCAGACCGTTGCAAACCTTGGTGAGCATATCAAATACTGTCATGTCAAGGACAGCGTTATGAAGGACGGCAAGGCTGAATATAAACTTATGGGCGAGGGCGATATGCCTATCAAGGAAATGCTTGAAGAACTCAAAAAGATAGGCTATGACGGATATATCTCGCTTGAATGGGTAAAGCGTTGGGCAAAGAATCTTTACAGCGCAGGAGTTGTATTCCCTCAGTATGCAAACTATATGGCTCCTTACAGAAGGAAACATAAGCATCCCTTGCAGGACGACCTGCGTCATCAGGGAAAATATATCTGGCCCAAGGAAAAGCTCATTGACTACACATTCCCCGATGTTCTTGACAGAGTATGCGAGGAATTTCCCAACCAGTACGCTTTCAGATACACAGAGCTTGACTACACAAGAACATATCCTCAGTTCAGAGACGATGTTGACACATTCGCGCGTTCACTTCTTGCAATGGGCGTTAAAAAGGGCGACCATGTCGCTATCTGGGCGACGAATGTTCCCGCGTGGTATATAACCTTCTGGGCAACAACAAAGATAGGCGCTGTTCTTGTAACGGTAAACACCGCTTACAAGATACACGAGGCTGAATATCTGCTCAAACAGTCGGATACAAATGTTCTCGTTATGATTGACGGTTATAAAGACAGCAACTATGTTGAGATTATGAAAGAGCTCTGTCCCGAGCTTGCTACCTGCAAACCCGGTGAGCTTGTCAGCGAAAGACTTCCTTTCCTCAAAAGCATTGTCACGACCGACTCAAAGGTTGAAGGCTGTTTTACATGGGACGAAGCTATGGCGCTTTCAAAGCAGGTTCCTTATTCCGAGCTTGAAAAGGTAAGAAAAACGATAGATAAGCACGATGTCTGCAATATGCAGTACACATCGGGCACAACGGGCTTCCCCAAGGGAGTAATGCTCACACACTACAATGTTGTCAATAACGGTAAGGCGATAGGCGACTGTATGGATCTTTCGACAGCCGACAAGATGATGATTCAGGTACCTATGTTCCACTGCTTCGGAATGGTTCTTGCTATGACTGCTTCCGTAACACACGGAACAACAATGTGCCCTATCCCTGCTTTCTCTCCCAAAAAGTCGCTCAACTGTATCAATAAAGAGCAGATAACCGCTTTCCACGGAGTTCCCACAATGTTCATCGCAATGCTTGAAAACGAAAACTTCCCCACAACCGATTTCTCTCATATGAGAACGGGAATTATGGCAGGCTCGCCTTGTCCTGTCAAGGTTATGGAAGAGGTTATTGAGAAGATGCATATGCCCGAAATCTGCATCACCTACGGTCAGACCGAGGCAAGCCCCGCAACAACAATGAGTAAGACATCAGACTCTATCGAGGACAGAGTAAATACTGTCGGAGGTTCAATCTTCGGCGTTGAAACAAAAATCGTCGACCCCGAAACGGGCGAAGAGCTCCCTGATAATGTTGACGGCGAATTCTGTGCAAGAGGCTACAACATTATGAAGGGTTACTACAAAATGCCCGAGGCTACTGCGGCGGCTATCGACGAGGACGGCTGGCTCCATTCGGGCGACCTTGCAAGAAGACTTCCCAACGGCTACTACAAGATAACGGGAAGAATAAAGGATATGATTATCCGTGGAGGAGAAAACATCTACCCCAAGGAGATTGAAGAGTTCCTCTATACAAACCCCAAGGTAAAGGATGTTCAGGTTATAGGCGTTCCCGATAAGGACTACGGCGAAGAAATTATGGCTTGTATCGTTCTTAAACCCGGTGAGACTTCAACGGAAGAAGAAATCAAGGACTTTGTACGCTCCCATATGGCAAAGCACAAGGTGCCCAGATATGTTGCTTTTGTTGACGACTTCCCGATGAATGCGGCAGGAAAAATTCTTAAATACAAAATGCGTGAGTGGGCAGTAGAGCTCCTCAGCCTGCAAGCCGCAAATAATATTGAGACCGCTTAAAAATATTTTATAAAAAATCCCCGTTGACAGAATTAAATGTCAACGGGGATTTTTCTTTGTAAAGTTTTACATAAATTCGCTCATTAAAAATACAAGGGGAGAGTTCCAGTAAATCGTTATTTCATTTGTGGAGTAGCTCTCTGCGTTGTCGGCATAACATTTTGCCGACGGCTGACCGCGTAATGTGAGCTTTACAAAATCGTCCTCGATGTCGTCGTCGGGGCCGCCCACAATCATTCCGGGCATCGGCTTTCCTATAACCTGAGATGGTCTGTGGTGAGGGTTCTGCGGTGAAGCGGAGCCTGTTTCCGTAACATACGAAATGCCCATCGGGTTTCTTCCGAAGATGTAGTGAAGATGCTCTCTTGCGGCTGAAAGATAGCTGTCGTTGCCCGTTATCTCGGCGGTATAGATAAGGAACATAGCGTTGTTTGCAACGCACATATTACTGCCCCAGATGTAGTCGTTCTCGCCGAATGAAATCATATATCCGTCAGAATTTGCAAGGTCACGGAGCCTGTCTGCTTCTTCTATGAATGCCTTTTTGATGTTTGCATAAACATTTTTGTCAATCTTATCTGCGTTATCCGAGGTGAGAAGTATTGCCGAGCCGTAAGCGCCCATCTGTTGCCAGCCGAATGAAAGCTGAATGTTCTTTTCGGTGAACTTTTTGATTGCGTCAGCGTATTTCTGTTCGCCCGTAGCGTCAAGCAAAGCGGCGGCGGCAAAATATCTTTCGTCAGTATCCTTTGAGTCGCCGTATGCGCCCGTTGTAATCTGGCTTATGCTCTTGTATACGAGTATGTCGTGCTGTTCAAGATAACCCCACGCTTTCTTTGAAGCGGCAAGACATTTTTCCGCAAAAGCTTTGTCAATGGGAAGGTATGTCTTGTATGCAACAGCCATAACAGCGGCAAAATCTGCGGTAGCCGTCGATGATACGGGAGAGAGGAAAACCTCGCCCTCGTCCTGCGGCATAATCGCCTGGGGGAATTCCTTGACGGTAGCTTTATGATAAACTCCGCCGTCCGAGGTCTGCATTTTAAGGAGCCATTCAAGCTGGTATCTTGTTTCGTCAAGCACATCGGGAATACCGTTGTTGCTTTCGGGGATACCTGCGTTGTCTGAGAACGCGTCGGGGTTTTTCTGATATGCAAGAAGAAGGTCGACAGCCGCCTTAGAGCCTGCAACGGTGTATTTTCCATAGTCGCCCGCATCGTGCCAACCGCCCGAAACATCAACCTTTTCGCCCGTTTCATAAACGGTAGCCATATCTGTGTGACAAGCCGTGTGAGCAAAATCTCCTGCGTAATTTTCTGTGAGCTCTTCTCCGCAACGCTGTAAGTAGAACATCTTGACAACCTTGTCAAATGTGTCGCCGTAGATATTGTCGCCGATTTCAAAGGTATAGGATTTTCCTGCGGTTTCGTTCTCTATGTAATATTTTCCTGCCTTTGTGACAGAGCTGAAATCTGCAAGGCGGTTTATTTCTCCTGCCATAGCGTTTTCAAAGCTCTGAGAAAGCTCGCCCGTAAAGACCACTTCTCCGTTTTCGGCGTTGACGACATTAAACTTGTCGGCAAGATTTTCGCCTCTTAAAACGGCAATTTTTTTCTCATTGGGCTTAAAGCCTATCTGGTCGATGTTTATGTCGGGAGCGACAATTTCTTCAACTTTTTTAATGTTGCTGTCATCAATAAGAGTAAGAACAACATTGTCTATGTAAATATGGTGAATGGGGAGCTCTTTTCCGTCAAGGGTGTTTCCAAGGTTGAATACTATTCTTGAATATTCGTCCGTGGGTTCTTTCATAGTAAACTCAACGGTGTATGTTTTAATCTCGTTGTCTATTTTAGCCCATACTTCAACTTA
>CAMGJS010000087.1 GCA_946056455.1 uncultured Clostridia bacterium
TCCCAATTGGATATATGACTGATGAAGTTAAAAAAACACAGTCAGAAGTTATTACTTCATATGTCCAATTGAGGCAATCAGTGACATTAAAACTAGATCAACAAATTATTGATTCAAATATTAAACGCCGTCCGACATCATACGATTAAGTTCTACCTTTGAATATGGAGTAAACCGTTCATTTATGGGCGACAACATATCATCAAGCTCTGCCGCAAAAAGAATGTTTCTGACTCGCTTGCGCGGAAGTCTTGCAGAGTTTACCGCAATTCCTGCGGCTATGCCGATAAATGTATCAAGAGTTCTGTTAAACACGAATAAGAACGGATTACTGTCACCCATATGTATTACAGTAACAGAAAGAAAAACAACGCAGGAAAAATAGCTTGCGTTTCTTTTATCAAGTAAAACCGTAGTGTAAATCACAGGAATTATCATTACAGCAATCAAAAGATACCCTATCGGAGTATCATACACCGGGATAATATAAATTTCGAGTATTATTGTTATAAGACCGTACAATGCGCCGATCAGCGTGCCGACAGTACGCTGTAATGCCATTTTAAGAGTACTTTCTCTGTATGGTTGTATACACCACAGCACAGCAAGCATCGAGTAAAACGGCATACCGCTTCTTCCTCGTAAAAGATATACGCAAGCGCAGAGAAAAACTCCTGCGGCGGATTTTAGAATACGGTTGCCTATCGAAGGAAATGATATTTTTTTCATAGCTTTATTATTTTGTACAAAACACTTTTTTCAAATTCAAGGGGTCGGTTGTATCTGAAAAAAACCGTACCGTTTATCGGAGAAAATATTTTTGAAATCACATCGCCCTCAAGCGGGTCTGATATTTCACATAATAAATCACCGCTTCTCAGTTCGTCGCCTGTTTTCACATAGCTTTTGCATATTCCGGATATCGGAGAATGTATCTGGACAAGCCTTTCTTCCCCGATTATCTCGGTAAGATTACCGCTGTTCACACTTGCTCTTACAATACCTCTTCTGACCATAAAACGAATAATAGCGTCAACCGCAATCTTTGCAGAGCTTTCATCAATATTATCCGTTGCATTTGTATAGAGCGAAAACGCCTTTGTTCCCCATACCTGCCAGTTATAATTCAAAGTTGTTGTGTCATAAGGTCGCGGAGTTCTTACAAACGCATAAGGCAGGCCGAAGTCTGTCATATCATCATGGTTTGTAAAATCTGTCTCCATAAGCTTTACATGCGGAAGAAAGTCGCCCTGCTGATAAAAACTTGCAAGCTGTACACCATATGTAAAGCCCTGAATTTCTTTGAAAAGTCCGTCAGCAATACGCTGCGTTGTTTCGCCCATATCGTATCCGGGGAACATTCTGTTGATATCGGTATTATCCATTGTCCAGAAACGCTTTCCTATATTCATTGAATAATAATTCACACAAGGGATTATCATTATTTCTTTTCCGTTGCATATAGAACCTTCTCTTTCAAGTTCTTTTAATCTGCTTACAAGTCGGGAACATACATACATCTGCTGTATCTCATTGCCACGCATTGCTCCGACTACACACATAGCTTTTTCGCCTTTGCCAAACCTAAACCCGATAATATCCATAGGTTGACGATATGGAGATTGAATTGAATAAAGAACCTGCTTATGCATTATGTTCACCTCCGAGTATTCTTGCAATGAGCGAACCGCCGTAAACTATCGGAAACTCCCTTAATGTAAAAATTCTTCCGCAGCAAGGAGCGGTCACGCGCTCTGCAATTCTCCCCGTCAACGGGTCTATCACATCACCGATATGTTCGCCTTTTTCAATATCCACCCAGTGTTCAACGCAAGGAACAAAAAATCCGTCTGCATCGCTGTTGACAAATTCAACTGTTCTCTCTCCTGAAATGATAGGGGTTCTGATTGTTTCAACATCGCCTTCCCACATTCCGAGATTTTTGAGCATATTGAAAATGCCTGCCGTCAACTGTCGGCAGTATTCCTTTGTAATCCTCATTCCCACTCCCATTTCAACGACAAGAGTCTTTGTTCCCGTTGTATTAAGACTGAATGCAAGGGTGCTTTCAAGAACAGTTGCCGAAGAATGTATCCATATAAAATCACAATTAAGCATTTTTGCATATGGGATAAGTTCGTCGGCGGTTATCTCATTTATTCGTATCTGAGGTATTTCTTTGAGATAAATGTTGCTTGAATGAATATCAATACATATATCAGCCCCGCTGATATCGGAAATAATATCCATAGCAAGACTTTCCGCCATTGTTCCTTCGGATGTTCCCGGAAAAATCCTGTTCATATCAAGGTCAAACAGAGGTATTCCTCTCGTGATACTATCAATCCCGAGAGGATTTATTGCAGGATATATATCAACGGTCCCGTTTAACTGTGACAGATTTTCATTAAGTATCCTTGCGGTGTCGGCGCATACATACTGCCCTTCAAGTTCATCGCCGTGGGTACCCGTCACAATACAGACGCGTTTACCCGAAGGCGTCTTACTGCTTTTTCCCGTAATTCTGTTTCGACGTATTTCAACTCTTTCATTTACTGCAAGACCTGCGCTTGCAATAACCGTTGTCATAAAAGAAACGCTCCCTTCAAATAATAGTAACCTCAGACGAAACCGTCTGGACGCTTTCGGCATTACCGAGATAAATTCCTCTTTCTATCGGACAATCGGAATAATCACGCCCATGACAAAGCTTGATATATCTGTCGCTGATGAGGCAGTTATGTGTTGGGTCAATGCCTATCCATTTCTTACCGTCATAGACTTCAACCCAGGCATGAGTTTCTCCCGAACCGAAAGCAAGCCCCGAAACATATCGGCAAGGCATTTTGTCAATACGCAAAAGTGACAGCAGAATATGGGCATAATCCTGACAAACACCGCTTTTTATCGTCACAGCCTCTTCGGCGGTTGTTTTTGTTCCCGTAACTCCTTTATGATAGGTCATACAGTTGTAAAGGCTGTCGCAAAAAGCTTTCGACCTTGACAGTATATCGCTGTAAAGAGGATTGCAACTACCATATAATGATAATATGTTTTTCCCGGGCATAGTCAAAGGCGTATGAAATCCATAGAAAGCAGAAGTTTCGCCTGACGATTCATACGAATGAATTATGTCAGCGTTTCCGCATACCCTGAATGAAAAAGCTTTATGGGGCTCTGTAATTCTTCCGCAAACAAGCATATTTCCGAAGCTGTCGCGACTATGCCATATCATTCCCGATTTCGGCAATATCTCGCACGAAAGCTCGGATATGGTCTGACGGCTGTCGGAAAAAGGTTTGCATCGCAGAGTAAAGCTATGTTCTGTTATATTTTGCGAAAATTCAAGCGCAGTTTCATATTCAAACCGTAACCGTTTCAAATAAATTCACCTCTACAAGATTTTCGATGTTGTCCAGAATATCATTACGGTTTTCGTCAAGACTAACACGATTTTCAGCCGAATATTTCAGCGCTTCAAGACAATCGGCGTTGATTACCCCCGCATCGCATCTTATAACATGCTTTAAAAGATTGTCAAGCTGAACAAAAATATCATCCGAAGGATAACCGAGACGAAGATACATATCAACTCTTTCAACAGACTTTCCAAGATGGATTATTCGCAAAGCGTCGGGATTAGTCATATTATTGTCTATACTTCCCCAGAAAGCGTATAAGGCATCACGAACAGGAAGCATATCGTACCTTATTTTATTTGTACCCCTGCATGCCTTGAATTTGTCCATTGCCATTTGAAGATATGAAAGCGACGGTGTTTTTATCTCGTCACGAAGAACAATACCGTTTCCCAATGCTCTGTCAAGATTTGATATTATTGAGTTTTCATCGGACATATCAAAAACATATCTGTCAAAGAAATCCTCAGAGTCTTTATAGATATCGGGAACATTTATATCGGCAAGATACTTTTCATAAGCCGCCTGGCCGCCTTCGATAAATCTGTCGGCATATTTAAAAAAGCTGTTTAAGGTTGTAAAAACTCTTTCAACATATCTTCCCAGCCAGAAAAGATTGTTTATATTTATTCCGGTAATAGCACCCATGTGTCTTTAAAACCTCCTCCTTGTGATGAATTGACTACAAATGAATCCGCTTTTCTTGAAAATCTTGTGAGTCCGCTCGCCCAGACCTTTGTATTTTCTCCCGAAAGGACGAAAGCTCTGAGGTCGGCTTTCCGCATGACAATTTCATTATCTTCCATAACGGCAAGGTCGACAAAATCAATTACCTCCTGCGCTATAAAGCGACGGGGCTGGTCTGTTATAAGCTTTTTCCAGTCGGCAAGCTGTTTTGCTGTCATATCTCTGCCAAAGACAACGCCGTATCCTCCCGCCTCTGAAACATCTTTTATAACAAGCTTTCTGATATTATCGAGAACATACTTTCTGTCATCATCGTAAAACGGCAGATATGTCGGAGCATTTTTGAGTATCGGTTCTTCGCCGAGATAGTATTTTATCATCTTAGGGACAAAATAATATATTCCCTTGTCGTCAGCCACTCCGTTTCCGGGAGCGTTGATTATTGCAACATTACCCGAACGGTAAGCGTCCATAATATGCGGAACGCCTATAAGCGATTCGGGCAGGAATGTCATCGGATCAAGATATTCATCAGATATACGGCGATAAACCGCTCCTACTCTTGTCTTTCCTCCCTGGTAATCCTTCATATAGAGAATATTATCCTCAACGAAAAGGTCTGTGTTCTGAACAAGCGTTGCTCCTGTTTTCTCTGCAAGATAGCTGTGTTCAAAATAGGCTGCATTAAATCTTCCGGGAGTGAGTATGACATTTATTCCTCCGCAGTTTACATAATTCATTGTATTTCTTAAAAGCGTAGCATAGTTGCGGTTGTCAACGATACGGTTATTTTCAAAAGCCGACGGAGTAGTCATTCTGCAAAGCTCCCTTGCGATAAGAGGATAGCTTGCTCCCGACGGAATTCTGAGGTTATCCTCGAGTATGTACCATGTTCCGTCTTTTGCTTCTACGAGGTCAATACCTGAAATATGGCTGTAAATTCCCTTTGACGGAGTTATTCCCGAACACTCTGCAAGATAGCCCTTTGAAATATACACAAAATCCTCGGGAATGATTTTATCCCTTATTATTTTGCCGTCGGAATATATATCCTTTAAGAACATATTAAGCGCGTCGACACGCTGAATAAGTCCTTTTGTCATTGACGAAAAATTATCTGCGCTTATGATGCGCGGAATAGCGTCAAACGGAAAAAGCTGTTCATTAAAGGTTCCGTTCTTGTAAATTCCGAATTTTACTCCGTAACGCGCAAGAAGTTCATTGATTGCTTTTGCATCTGCAACAGGTGTGTTCATAAATTTCATCTCTTTTCTAAAAAGCAGAAGGGCGTTCCGGAAATAATCCGAAACGCCCTTGCCTCTATGCTTGTATTATAGCACCTATAAAAAATGATGTCAA
>CAMGJS010000088.1 GCA_946056455.1 uncultured Clostridia bacterium
GAACGTTTCAGACAATTATATTAATAAAATTCCTGTTTCTATTATGGTTAGAACAAGAGGATCAGCTGGAACATTCGATAAAGATATTACAATTTACAAAACAATTCTTAATGGCAAAACTTCGATTATTTTTAATAAAAATTTGGATTTTAATAGTTATTCTAATACTCAAGATGCTTCAATGGCTAAAAATGGAATTATTATTAATATGTCAAATTTATCTGATATATTTGAATATATGGCCTTTTTAATCGGCATAAAATCGATGCTTTTTCGTTCTGCCATTCGGTCGGTTTCCTTTTCTGCCCGTAAAACTTCTAATGACGGAGCATAGGTATTCTCGGCTTTGGGCGGAACGATCAGTACATCAGAATTTTCAATTACTCTTCTGAGAACAGAGCGTATTTGACCGTAAAATACGGTATCGTCTATATAAGTATCGGACTTACAACCGCAGGTGCAAAACCATTTCTCACGGGTACGGCTCCAATTTCGTCTGCGAGTGAAGCGCCCGCCGCACTGCCCGCAAACGGTATGGTATTTAAAATACTTTTCTCGTTCGGAATCGTTTTCCCTTGTGCCGCATTTTTTCAGCCGTATTTCGTTAGCCCTTTCAAACACCGCTTTATCTACGATAGCGGGGTACTCATCATCTCCCGTATAGTGCGGATTTTCAAGAATACGCCGCACCATATGCTTATTCCAAACCGTTTTATCTTTATAATACACGGTATTTTCGGCAGTTAAGCGGTCGGCAATTTTCTGTAATGTTCCGCCGCTTATGTACTCATCAAAAATACCTTTTACAACCGCACTTTCCGTTTCGTTAATTAAAAACCGAAATTGATGTTTATTATATCCGTAAAGAAGCGTTCTCAGTTCCATATAATTTCCTCCCCCAGTTTTATACCGCACCGAAGCTCAAACACAAGGCTGTCCGGCATTACAGCCACCTTATTCACCAGCTTGTCAAAAATATTGAAATCGAAAAGAAGAATTGCCTGCGGTAATTCTTCAAGCTCCTGCATTGCTTCACGCAGCAGCTCAATACACCGTTCCTCCTCGTTATTGTTCATAAGCTTTATTCGGCGGCTTCTCAGCTCGTTTATGCGTTGCTTGATTTCCCCGGTCTGTTCAATGAAGGTGATCTCGTCAATAATCTTTTGCGAGTGAAAGCGTACATACATAGCGTTTTGCTCGGCAAGTTCCGCAAGCTCCGTATCAATGTCAAGCACGGCAGAGCTGCTGTTAAAAAATGCTTTTCTCAGTTCCAAAAGCTTTTGATAAGCGTCTTTAATGATAAGCTCTCTGTGCTGCTGCAATCGGTTATACATAAAAACAAAGCTCTTTTTGAGCGCTCCTTCCGATAGCGGGTGTGTTTTGCACCTTTGCCCGGCAACACCGTTTTTTGAACAGATCCAAGTCGGTTCACTGCCGACAATCCTCTTTTTGTATACCCATCCGCAATCGCCGCAAACAAGTTTGCCTGAAAATCCGTTCGGATTTTTTCCTTGTTTATTTTCGTATATACGCATATTGTTTTCAAGCATCTGCCGAACGGTATCAAAGGTTACTTTGTCAATAATCGCCTCATGCGTCTTTTCAACATAATAAGAGGAGAATGCAAGGAGCAGGCAGAAGATAATGCCCTTGACAGTGGTTGCAGCACATCCAAAAAAATAGAACAGCGAAAGGGCTGTGAGCGCCGCAATAACCGTAAAGAAAAGCACCGCCTTTTTCTTATTTCCCTTGTATACTTTCGACGCATACAGGCTGATAAAAACGGCTGTAAGCACTGTCAGCGCAAGCAGCACGATCCCGTTTACAAGAATAAGCGGATTCTCCGTTATTTCCGGTGTGATTCGCGGCATAATCGGTCGTATCATTAAGTGTTTCATTTATTCGCCCCTTTTTAAGAAAATAGGCGGAGGGGTGCCGCCTATGACACCCCTCCGTCCGTTTGGTTTAGCCTGCGTAATTGAACAAGCCCTGAATCTTGGTCGTTACGGTAGGCATAATGGTGGTGTTAAAGAGTACATACAGACCTGCGAGCAGGAGCGCTCCGATAACAACGGCGATGAGAATTTTTACGCCGGAGTCAACATAGCCCTCAGCCTTCTTGCAGGCGACAGCGGCGCGAACGGTGGAAATTGCGGTATTTACCTTATTTCTGATTTTCTTGAACATAATTTTTACCTCATTCTTTCTTTTTTGATTTCGGGTGGATTACGGATTAACCGTTATACGAGAAAAGCTCGGTGATCTTGGTCGTTACGGTGGGCATAATGGTGGTGTTAAAGAGCACATACAGACCGCCGAGCAGGAGCGCTCCGATAACAACGGCGATGAGAATTTTTACGCCGGAGTCAACATAGCCCTCAGCCTTCTTGCAGGCGACAGCGGCGCGAACGGTGGAAATTGCGGTGTTTACCTTGTTTCTGATCTTCTTGAGCATAATTTTTACCTCATTCTTTCTTTGATTTGTTTTGTGGGTTTTCTGTGCTTTGGCTTATTCAGCCTTTTCAGCGAGCTTCTGCTCGTAAGCCGCAAACACGGCGGCTTCCAAGCTCTTACGAACTTCGGACTTGATAGGGTGAACGATATCACGGCGGACATCCTTACCGTCAGCGTCCTTGAAAGTCGCATAAGGCATCGCAACAAACTGCGCGTTCTCGGTCTTGATTACTCTGACATTGTGGATAGTAAAGGAACCGTCCACGGTGACAGAAGCAAGAGCCTTGAGGGGCTTGCCGTTCTCGATGACCTTGCGGATTTTCACATCAAACTGCATACTGTTTTTCCTCCTTTCCTCTTGGATTTTTATATAAGTGAAATAGCGGACAGGGCAACAAAAAAGACCGGGAAAGCCTTTGCCTTCTCAGCCTTGTGCGCACATTTTATTACCTTGCCTGCTCCCGTTGCTTCTTTAAATATTTCTGATAATGCTCCAGAGCCTTTATAACATAATCCTCCGCCATACTGTCGGTATAGTCCTTGGGGATATACGGCTTTAAGCGGTCAAAGGAAAACTTGAATTT
This sequence comes from uncultured Clostridia bacterium, assembly GCA_946056455.1. GTDB lineage: Bacteria > Bacillota > Clostridia > Oscillospirales > Ruminococcaceae > RGIG4131. Next base: position 3,039 of record CAMGJS010000088.1, read on the forward strand.
GGGCTTTTGGTTCGGCTTTTCTTCTGCCATAATGTCCTGAACCTTATCGTAGCTTACTTCGCCCGCCTCAAATGCTTTTCTGATACGGATCGCCTGATCGTGTGACGGAAACGCTTCGGTTTCGTCGATACGGTCAACAATATCCCGTTGAGTTTCTTCGTCGAGATAGGAAAGCTCAACAGCCGGTCGCATTTTCATCTGACCCTTGTCCACAAACTCTTGCAGCTCTGGGACAAGGTAGGTAAGACGGATATATCTTTGGATTTGTCTTGCACTGTCCTCGCTCTTTTCAGCAAGTTGTTCATCTGAACGATTCATACGCCCATCTTCAAAATCTGCGCCCTCTGGGCGCACATTATTCTTTGATGGTCTGCCTGGCAGTCTTTTTATTGCCTCTAATTTCATCTTATATGCTTTTCCTTTATCCGACGGAGCAATCTCCGAGCGCTGACTGTTAGAGTCCACCATTAAAATAATGGCCTCATCGCGGCTGACTTCCACAACCTCACAACGAATGGTTTGAAGTCCGAGCCTTTCGGAGGCGTGTTTACGCCTATGACCGGAAATCATTTCATATCTGCCGTCATCCTTTTTTCGCACCATAGCAGGAGTGATAACCCCTCTGTCCTTGATACTTTCCATAAGGTTCTGCATATCCTCATCATCAAGGACACGGTAGGGGTGATCGGGGAAATCGTCAATTTCCGAAAGTGGGATGTCAAAGATTTTCGGCAGCTTATTCTCGGCTCGCTCTTTATCGTTCATAAACAGCTCATCGAGAGCCGTCATCCCTAAATCGAGCTTTTTCACGCGCGGCAATATCCAGCACCTCCTTCGTCAGATTTTTGTATGCGTTGGCAACCTTACATTTGCCGTCATAGGCAAAAATGCTTTTGCCCTCCATATTTGCTTCTGTAACTCGCACGGAGGCGGGGATAAAGGTGTCAAACACATTGATTTTCATTCCGAAAGTCTCGCGCATTGACTCAATTACCGACCTGTCATTTACGGTTCGTGCGTCCACCATTGTAAAGAGGATACCGTCGATTTTAAGGTCGGGATTGATACCGCGCTTTACCTGCGAATAGGTACGCAATAACAGGTCAAGACCTTTGGTAGACAAAATTCTCGGCTGACTCGGTACGATAATACTGTCCGCCGCAACAAAAGCGTTGATCGGCAGAAGTCCGAGCGACGGGGTGCAATCAATGAGAATATAGTCGTAGTTCTTTTTGATCTGATTGACATAGGTTCTCATAATGCACTCTCGGCTCATCACCGTAAACAGATAGCTTTCAATTCCGGACAGCTCCACATTGCAGGGCATAAGGTCGATACCCTCGTTACAATGAATAATACCGTAGTCATCATTAAACGGTTTGTTGTCGATTACCTTACTCATTAAGGTTGCAAGGGAAATATCCAACTCGTCCGGTCTTTTGATTCCGAGACTGATGGAAAGCGAACCCTGCGGATCGGCGTCAATAAGCAAAACCTTTTTGCCTTTCATTTTAAGACCGACGCCGAGATTCAATGCGGTAGTAGATTTGCCCGTACCTCCTTTCTGATTTTCGATTGCAATTACCTTGCAGTTCACTTCGTTAACCTCCTTTGTTTTTCAGCCGCAAAGTATACGGCTATGTACGGTTACAAGGAAAAAAACGGGCATAAAAAAAGACCGTAAAATCTTTATATGTAATAAAGAAATTACGGTCTGAATATATGTCGTGAGTTCGAATCCGTGTTGAGAAGTAGGGCAAGAACAGGGTAAGCTATGGAAATGAAAAAAGGGACTTAAAATCCGGAAAATTTCATATCCCCGGTTCAAGTCCCTTTGGTCGAACATATTATTGAATTTTGTGCCCTAAAACTGCTTTTTGATTTTTGCCCCATAAATGCTTGAAAACCCTTGAAATATCAAGGGTTTTCAGGCTTTGTGCTTTTTAGTCGCACAGTTATGGCTGGGGTGGCAGGATTCGAACCTACGCATGCAGCAGTCAAAGTGCTGTGTCTTACCGCTTGACGACACCCCAAGGTGTATTTTATTATTGAAAAAGCGACTTGACTTAACAAGCCGCTTTTATGGGGTGGAAGATGGGACTCGAACCCACGGTCTCCAGTGCCACAAACTGGCGCTTTAACCAACTAAGCTACATCCACCGTAGCGCAAAAACTATTATACCATATAAGTTGGTTTTGTCAACAAAAATTTTCAAAATACGCAAAAAAATTTTAAGTTGATAAAGCTTATTATTTGTTGGCATTGCTTATAGTGAAAAATCCTCAGGATTATAATCGTCCGCAATTTTTACGCGCTCAGGTATGCGCCTTAAAGGGTCGTACTTATAATGCCGACAGGAATCATTCGCAGAAGTCACTCCGTGCTTTTTGCAGAGTATCTCTCCCGAAAAAAGC
>CAMGJS010000089.1 GCA_946056455.1 uncultured Clostridia bacterium
GACTTCATCACCTTGTTTATGAAATTGTCGATAACTCGATAGACGAGGCGCTTGCAGGTTACTGCTCCGAGATAAAAGTAGAAATACTCCCCGATAATGTCATTCAGGTAAGCGACAACGGACGAGGTATTCCCGTTGACATTCACCCGACGGAGAAAATATCGGCGGCAACGGTTGTTTATACAGTTCTGCACGCAGGAGGAAAGTTCGGCGGCGGCGGATATAAAGTCGCAGGCGGACTTCACGGAGTTGGTGCGTCTGTTGTTAACGCGCTTTCGGAGTGGCTTGAACTCACCGTAAGAAGAAACGGCAAGGTATACTTCCAGCGTTTTGAAAGAGGAAATTACAGCAAGCCTCTTGAAGAGATAGGCGAATGTGACGAAACGGGAACGACTGTCCGTTTTCTTGCCGACAGCGAAATTTTTGAGACAACTGTCTATGATTATGATGTTCTTTTAAAGAGACTTCGTGAGCAGGCATTTTTAAATGCAGGTATAAGAATAAACTTTTCGGACAAGCGTGACCCCGATAATATAAAGGGCGAGATACTTCACTATGAGGGCGGTATCAGGGAATTTGTCGAGCATATCCACAAGACAAGAGGACTTGAAGTTTTAGGCGACAGAGTTATCTATCTTTCGGGAACGCAGGGAACATCGTCGGCTGAAATCGCTTTTCAGTATAACGACAGCTATAACGAGCTTGTACTCTCTTTTGCAAACAACATTCACACCGTTGACGGCGGTATGCACGAAACAGGCTTTAAAAATGCTCTCACAAAGGTATTCAACGACTACGGCAAGAAGAATAATCTTTTAAAAGACGACGACAAGCTCATAGGCGAAGATGTAAGAGAGGGTATCACGGCGATAATTTCCGTAAAGCTTGAAAACTGCGAGTTTGAGGGACAGACAAAGGGCAAGCTCGGAAACCCCGAAGTAAAGCCGTTCATTGAAAGCCTTGTATATGAAAAGCTGATGTACTTCTTTGAGGATAATCCCGCAACGGCAAGAGATATTTTTGACAAGGCGATAAACGCACAAAAAGCAAGAGAGGCGGCAAAGAAAGCAAGAGAAACCGCAAGAAGAAAGTCTGCAATGGAAAATGCCTCAATGCCGGGAAAGCTTGCGGATTGCTCGGAAAAGGACATTAACCTCACCGAAATTTATATTGTCGAGGGAGATTCGGCAGGCGGTTCTGCAAAATCGGGAAGAGACAGACGCTATCAGGCGATACTTCCTCTGTGGGGAAAAATGCTTAATGTTGAAAAAGCAAGAATTGACAAGGTTTACGGCAACGAAAAGCTTATGCCCGTTGTTACCGCTCTCGGAACATCAATCGGCGAGGATTTTGACATAAACAAGCTCCGTTACGGAAAAATCATAATAATGGCGGATGCCGATGTGGACGGTTCGCACATAAGAACGCTCCTGCTCACATTCTTTTTCAGATATATGCGTCCTTTAATCACAAACGGCAACATTTATCTTGCTCAGCCGCCGCTTTTTAAAGTTTCAAGAGGCAAGCAGGTGAGATACGCTTTTTCGGACGAGGAGCGTGACGAGTATATAAGAGAGCTTTCAACGGATACCCACAAGCCCGATGTTCAGCGATACAAAGGTCTTGGTGAGATGGACCCCGAACAGCTGTGGGAAACTACTATGAACCCCGAAACAAGAACGATGAAAAGAGTGGATATGGAGGACGCCGAAAGAGCGGACGAGGTCTTCACAATTCTTATGGGCGACAAGGTTCTTCCGAGAAAAGAGTTCATAGAAAAGAACGCAAAGTATGTTACAAATCTTGATATTTAAAAGGAAATAGAAAATGGAAAACGAAAAGAAAAAGCTTTCTGACCTTGCCTATACCATAACCGTTGACAATTACGACAAGGCTTTCGGCGAGGTGCAGAAAAGGTTTGAGTTCCCGAGGAATATTGTTTTTACAGTTCTTGTGGCACTTGTCGCCGCCTATAATCTCTATATGGCGATAAAAGTCCCCAATAACAATAACACTCAGGTTATGATAGTGGGAGTTTCAATAGCGTTTCTGCTTATTTTGTGGATAACTCCGTTAAAGAGAAGAAAAACGCTTAAAGAGGCTCTTTCGACTATCGAGGACGACAGCTACACCGCAGAGGTCTTTGAGGACAGCATAAAGATAACTACTGTTGTAAAGCCCGACGAGAATGGAAATATCCCCGAAATTGCCCCTAAGATAATTTTTTATGAAACGGACGAGCCCTATGTTATGGAAATCCCCGACGAGTTCGTTATATATATCAAAAAGCAGATGTTCTATGTTATACCGAAAAAATATCTTTCAGACGAGCAGACAGAGCTTTTGAGAAAAGAACTTTCAGAAAAGGCAAAAAAGTTCTATAATCAGAAATAACAACGAATAGGTGAGAAAAAAATGTTTGACAATCCAAATCAGAAAATAATAAGCGTTGACATTGAAAAAGAGATGAAAACCTCGTTCCTTGATTATTCAATGTCGGTTATAGTTTCAAGAGCTCTGCCCGATGTAAGAGACGGACTTAAACCCGTTCACCGCAGAATACTCTATACAATGTATGAGGCGGGACTTACTCCCGATAAAAAATATCTTAAATGCGCCGCAACTGTCGGAGATGTGCTCGGTAAATACCACCCCCACGGTGACGCATCGGTTTATGACGCACTTGTAAGACTTGCGCAGGATTTTTCACTCCGTTACCCCTTGGTTGACGGACACGGAAACTTCGGTTCGATAGACGGCGACCCTGCCGCCGCTTACCGTTATACAGAAGCGAGAATGGGCAAAATAGCCGTTGAAATGCTTGCGGATATAAACAAGGAAACTATCCCCTATACCACAAACTACGACGACCGTTTAAAAGAACCCGTTGTTCTGCCGTCAAGGTTCCCGAATATTCTTGTAAACGGCTCTACGGGTATCGCTGTCGGAATGGCGACAAATATTCCTCCTCATAATCTGACGGAGGTTATTGACGCTATCGACTATATTATCGACAACCCCGACGCTACTCTCGACGAGCTTATGCAGTGCATAAAGGGCCCTGACTTCCCCACGGGCGGAATTATTATGGGTAAAGCAGGAATAAGAGCCGCTTACGCTACGGGCAGAGGAAAGATAACCCTTCGTGCAAAGACCTCTATTGAAGAAATAAAGGGTAGACAGTGTATTCTTGTTCACGAGATACCCTATATGGTCAACAAGGCAAGGCTCATTGAAAATATCGCCGCACTCTCAAAGGAAAAGAGAGTTGAGGGTATTCACGATATCCGTGATGAGTCGGGCAGAGACGGAATGAGAATCTGCATTGAGCTTAAAAAAGACGCTATTCCCCAGATTGTTCTCAATAAATTGTTCAGCTATACGCAGCTCCAGGATACTGTCGGCGTTATTATGCTCGCCCTTGTTGACGGTGTTCCGAAAGTACTCTCTTTAAAGCAGGTGCTTGACGAATACCTCAAATTCCAGGTTGAAGTAATAAGAAACCGCACAATGTTCGACCTTAAAAAGCTTCGTGAGAGAGAGCATATCTTAAAAGGTCTTGCAATAGCTGTTGACAACCTTGACGAAGTAATAAAGATATGCCGTACATCAAAAAATCAGCAGGAAATAAAGGACAGACTTATCGAAAGATTTAATCTTTCTGCAATTCAGGCGGACGCTATTGCGCAGATGAGACTTTATCAGCTGTCAAATATGGAGCGTCAGAAGATACTTGACGAGCTTGCCGCTATTGAAGTTAAGATTGCAGAATTAGAGGGTATTCTTGCCGATGAAAGAAAGGTCCTTGAAATAATAAGAGAAGAACTGGGCAAGATAAAGGAAAAATACGGCGACGAGAGAAGAACAGCTATTGAGGCAATAAGCGGAGAGGTTGACATTGAAGACCTTATTGCCGAGGAAACCTGCGTTGTGACATACACAAACATAGGTTATGTAAAGCGTCAGCCTTTGTCGCTCTATAATACCCAGAACAGAGGCGGAAAGGGCGTATCGGGAATGAAGCGCCGTGAGGAAGACTTTGTTGAGGATATGTTCATAGCCTCAACTCACGACTATATTCTCTTTATCTCGAATAAGGGCATAATGTATAAGATGAAGTGCTATGAGATACCCGAGGGCTCAAAGCAGTCAAGAGGAACGAATGTTGTGGGAATGCTCCCCTTCTCCGAGGGTGAAAAGATTGCCGCAATGATAAAGACCTCGGACTTTGACGAGGGCAAGTTCATCGTTATGGTCACAAAGAACGGCAAAATCAAGAGAACTCCCCTTTCTGCATATAAGAATGTAAGAAAGAACGGTCTTATTGCAATAGGTCTTGACGAGGGCGACGAAATCGCAGGAGTAAGAATGACGGGCGGAGAAAACGAGCTTATCGTAGCAACCTATATGGGCAGAGCGATAAGAATTGCCGAAGAACAGATACGCTCAATGTCAAGAACGGCGCACGGAGTAAGAGCAATCAAGCTCCGTGAGGGTGACTATGTTGTATCTATGGCGAGAATTAGAGAGGGAGCTACAGTTCTCACCGTTACCGACAAGGGCAACGGAAGAAGATGCGAGATTGACGGCTATCGTGTTCAGAACCGAGGCGGATACGGACTTCTTAACTATAAGGTATCCGACGAAAAGGGTTATGTATGCGGAATTAAGGTTGTCGATGAAGACGATGACATCATTATGATTTCAACCGAGGGAATTATCATAAGAATAAGAGCCTGCGACATAAGAGTTATGGGCAGATACGCAACGGGCGTCCGCCTTATGAGAGTGAACGGAGAAAACAAGGTAGTATCGTTCACAAGAGCGGAGCACGATGAAGAAGCTGAGGTTGAAGAGGTTGAACAGCTTTCGGCTGAGCAGATTGCCGCCGAGGAGGCTGCCGCAAAGCAGGAGGAGGCAAACGAGGTTATAGAGCCCGATGTTGCTCCCGATGACGACGACGGAAGTGAAGAGTAAAGTTTTTAAAACTTCTGCCGATATAATATAAAGAGGGTTTCCTCATATTTTACGAAAGGAGCGTCGTTTAATGGATTTAACGATGAGTATAGCAAACACTGCGTCATATATGAAGCAGACTGAGCTTATGCAGAACATATCCTTTAAGGTGCTTGACAAGGCGCTTGACACCGAGTCGGCTCAGGCGGAACAGCTTATAAAGAATATGTCGGACGGCGCTGCGTCGTTCGGGCATTTGCTTGACACTTATGCGTAAAAAAATAGGGGTACCGTTAAGGTACCCTTATTTTTTGCCCTTTTGCGGGCACGCAGTTTCGCTGTCGGCGAAGAAAGTCGAAGCACGCTTTGCGTGCTTTTATTTAGGTTTCGCCAACGGATATTTCATATCCTGTTTGGCGACCTTCTTTTTTGACAACAAAAAAGAAGGCAAAAAATTGTCCACTGCGT
>CAMGJS010000090.1 GCA_946056455.1 uncultured Clostridia bacterium
TAAAGACAGAATTCTAAAGGTTCTGTCTGCCTATAATCCATGGTGGAAAACCGGAATGGTAAATTTAGGAATGTCTAAAACATATAAAAGATTTGCTTTTCACGAAGCAATGAAACGACTGAATGAAAAAACTATTCGCAGAACGATTATATTGACCAGAACGCGCCGTGTAGGTAAAACAACAATACAGTATCAGATGATCGAAGCATTGCTGAAATCCGGTGTCAGTCCTCAAAAAATTGTTTTTATTTCTATGGACCATCCTATGCTCAAATTAAGTCAGTTTAATGAAGTTTTGGAATGTTATCACGAGAATATCTATGCAGAACAAGATGTATATTACTTTTTTGACGAAGTTCAGTATGCAACAGATTGGGACAGATGGTTAAAAACCATATACGACACTCAACCCGATACTCATATTATTGCAACAGGCTCTGCAAGTCCTGCCCTAATGAAAGGAAGCAGCGAAAGCGGCGCAGGAAGATGGTCTGTTATTCAGGTTCCTACCCTGTCGTTTTATGAGTATTGCGAACTTCTTGGATTGGAGCATCCCGATATTCCTGAAGATTTAAAGCCGACTTATCTTTTGAATATGAATCAGGTAGAGCGTACTCAAATTATGATTCAACTATCAAAAATCCAGAAACATTTTATGAGATACTTACAAGTCGGAGGCTTTCCTGAACTTGCGTTGGCAGATAACGATTTAATGGCACAACAGATAATGAGAGAAGATGTTGTAGATAAAGTATTAAAGCGTGATTTGCCTTCGCTTTATAATATTCGTAATTCAACGGAACTTGAGCGAATATTCTTGTATCTTTGCAATGTTTCGTCTGAAATAGTATCTATTGAGGCAATAACAAAAGAATTGAACGGAGTATCCCGCACAACTGTTGAAAACTATATTCAATATCTTGAGAGTGCAAATCTTATATATCAGAGCTGGCCCATTGATATGGGAGGAAAAAAAGTTCTCAAAGCAAAGCCAAAAATATACATTGCTGATGCAGCCATCAGAAATGCTGTATTAATGGACGATTCTATTATGACAGACCCTACCGAAATGGGAAAAGTAGTTGAAACTGCCGTATACAAACATATTGCTGCCTTTTACTATGCGTATGCAACTTCTGTTGGGTATTTCCGCGGAGGAAAAAAGAATAAGGAAATCGACATAGTTGTTGATTATCCCAAAATCAAGAAAATTATGATAGAGGTCAAATATCGTGAAGGTGCTCCCATTGCAAATGATGACGCTATTGTAGAATTTTGCGATGAAGCTTGTGCGTCAATTGTTGTGACAAAATCTGCAGACGATTTCGGTATACACAATACTCCAAATGGAAAAAACTTGTTAAGAATTCCTGCTTTTGCATTTTTATATTTGTTAGGAAACGCAGAAAAACATGGCTATCGCGGTATAGATAATATGTAAATTTATTCGGTTTTCGCCTTACTCATATAAAAACAATTATCCATTAAAATATAATGCACCAGACGGTAAAAATGGACAAAGGACAATATAACAGTAATGTCTGTCCCGAAGTGAGAATAACTTCGGGACAGATATTTTTACTCGCTATTGCTGTAGCTATAGTCATTTCGGCAAAATACCTATTACAACAACTTTCTTTATATTCGTCAAGAAAAAAATCCTTGGTTGCTCCACGAATACTCATAAATCTGCTTTGTAATTCTTTGCCGATAGGTCAATGGTGAATTCACTTAAAAGAGCAAAACAGCCAAGGGGTGCTTGGCTGTTGTGTAAATTCTTGATAAATTGGAAATTATTGAGCCATAAGTTCAAGTGCTTTATCAAAAGGAATGCACTCTGCATATCTTCTGTTCCAAATAAATTCATTAAAATATTTGTAAGTCTGTTCAGCAGTCATATACTGATTATCAAATGTACTGTTTGTATTTTCAGGAACTATCATTTTGAAACCATGCTCGAAACCTGCTTTAATAGTCGCATCAATACAGTAATCCGTTTGCAGCCCGACAATTATAATCGTATTTTCTTCTTTTTGCTTTAAATATTCCACTAATCCTGTGTTTTTAAAAGAACTGTTTACATTTTTATCAAAAATAATCTCATTGTCATAAGGTTGAAAGCCGTCATATACTTCAAATCCATCGTTTCCTTTTGTCAGTTCATTACCAACACCATCATCATGCCTTACAAATATAATTTCTATATCGTTATGACGAGCTTTCTTTATCAGCTCTTTAACATGAGATTCAAACAAATCGAATTGATATAGTCTACTGTTTGTAATCGCTTTTTGTGTATCAACAACTAAAAGTACCATATAGACACCTTCCCAACTTCCGATTTTCCGAGCATATTATCTTCTCATCGTGTTTATTATACCAGTTTACAGCTACAAAGTAAACAATGTTGTTTGCCGATAGGTCAATGGTGAATACACCTTAAAGAAAAACAGTCAGGTATTACACCTGACTGCTGAAACTTTTATCTCCGACACCCCAGCCGAGAAGTTCGAGTTTCAAAAATCTTTCATCGTTATATGCATCTGCCAGACTTTCAATAAGGATTTTTGCGTCCTTTATTTTTCCGTCTTTGGTCTTAAAACGGACTCTGACCTTTTTCCCCGCTGTATTTCTAAGAAGTCCTGTCATCTCCTCATATCCGCCGTTGTCGTATAATGACATATCTTTTAAGCTATAGCTTGAAGTGACATATTTATATGTATCCAGTATATTTCCATAAGCCTCAATGGAAATAATACCATTGTCAAATTCCTCAGGATGTGTGTAAATATCATATATAAAATCCATTTCAACTTCAATATATTCAGGTTTTGAAAATAATCCCATAGTTCGTTACCTCCGATTATTTTTATAATTGCTGTTTTTGTTGGTATGTCAAGGGCGAATGTATAGGAGAATAAAATACAATCACCGTTTTAGAAAAAGCATATTCACCTATAAAAAGTCATAGGTGAATGTGCTTAATATTGTGCTTGACACTGTTCACCGTTTCGTCAATCGCTCAATTCTTTTCTGAATTCAATGCTCGGAAGAATTACAGCGGTTTCTTCGTCATCATCTTTGCCTTTCCAAGCAACGATAAACCGTATTTTTGCGGAGTACGGCATATATCCGAGGTCTTTCAAGGATTTTACTTCCGCATAGCTTTTTGACGAAAGCTGTACCAACGGATATGATTTGCCGTCACACTCATAATAAAGCTTGTTTGCTTTGACAGTAAGAGGACAACCGCTTTTAAGCGACAGTATCTGCTTTTTCTTGTCTTTGAAGAAATCAAGAAATACATCTCTGTGAGAAAGTTGCATAGTTATCTCCGAAGGCTCTTTGTATATTTCATTATCAAAGACAAATTCCGTCGCGTACTCCGAAAAAGCGTCAAATTCTTTGCCTATATAATGAATATGAAGTAACGACTTCGCTCTGGTTATTGCAACATAGTGCTTTCTTCTGCTTTCATCGGTACTTATATCGGGGTCGTTAAGCAACATAAATACATTATCAAATTCCCTACCCTTTGATTTATGCATTGTTGAAACCGTAACGACTCCCTGCTCTGTTTTGTAAAAATCCTCTATCCTCGACTCTTGCAGAAAAATTTTAAAATCCGAACAATACTTCTTTTTATTGTTTCTCTCAAATGCGTTAAGAATATCGAGTATCAGAGAAAGACATTCACTGTCGCCGTAATATCTTTTAAGTTTTCCGACAGCTTCCTTCCACGATTCATCGCTGATAATCGCCGTCTTGTCATCAATATCGACGCACTTTATAAAGAACCTTATCTCAGCAATATTATAAATATTTATATCTCCGATTGTCTGAATAAGTTTTGCCCTTATACCACGCTGTTTCAATGCACCAAGAACAATAAGCGCCTCTTGGTTTGTATTTGTGAGAACACAGGTTGTCCCCTCGCCGTTAAGCGATGCAATATCATCAACAAGAGCAGATTCAATATACTCTCCGCTATGCTTTATCAGTTTGACTTCTCCGATATTTTCCGAAACAGCCCGAATTTCTTCAGTTTTAATTCTTTCGGTAATACCCTTTGCAAAAGCGTTTGCAAAATCGACAACACTCTTACAGCTCCTGTAATTTTCAATAAGGCTGTATTGCTTTGCATTGTAATCTGTGATAAACGATTTCAGGTATTTTGAATCCGAGCCTCTGAATTCATAGATATTCTGGTCGTCATCGCCGACAGCGATAACTCTCATTTCATCGTTACGCTCCATAAGTGCGCGGACAAGAGCAAATTCATGCTCGTCCATATCCTGAGCCTCATCGATAACAAGAACCGTTTTTGTAATTTTGCCGAGGTCAACATCTTCGCTGAGAATAAGCCTGCCTGCGTCTTCAACAACATTCTCGGATTCTTCAAGGGAACCTATTTTGCCAAGCAGGTCAAAGCAATACGAATGGAATGTCTTAACTTCAACAAAAGTCGCCGCATTGCCGATAAGGTCATAAAGTCTGCTTTTAAACTCTATAGCGGCGGCGCGTGAAAATGTAAGCATGAGAAGTTGTTCATGCTTGACATCTTCAAGAAGTAACAAAGACGCAAGCTTATGGACAAGCACTCTTGTTTTTCCGCTACCCGGCCCCGCGGTGCAAACAATATATTTTGACTCATTATCCTTGATTATTTCAAGCTGACGCTCCGAAAGAGTATCAAAGAGTTGTCTGTATTTTTCGGGAGTGATATTTTTTTCAATCTGCGCAGCTCTTTCTCCCTTAAAATAGGTTGAGATAAACTTTTTATAGTCCATCTGAAAATAGTCGTTTACAAACGCCAAAGCGCTGTTGTAATCCCTGACCATCATATTTGCATATTCGCCGACAATATGTATCTGCTGTATTTTCAGTTTATAGAACTCATCGAGTTGCTTGTAGTCATCTTTTTTATACATTATTTTATTGTCGGTTATAAGCCTTGTAATCTTCATTCCGTTGTAAAGAACAAGAAATCCGCCTTCAAGCTTTATTGCATTTATTTTTGAAAGAAACAGCAAAGCCTCTGTAATATCCTCTGTTTGCACATCAAAAAGTTTCGAGTTTTTGTATGCGTCCCTGATTTCGATAAGTGAAAACGCAACAAGAGTTTCTTCCTTTTCGCTTATATCAGAACTGCTGTTTTCATAAAGATACCTTAAAATAAATTCCGCAACATCATAGCTCTTTTCACGCTTGGATTTCATATCCTGAATGTCGTATTTTAAATTTACACTGACGCTGTTTGTATATAAATCTTGTTCCTTTTCGATATAGCTCCTTATTGTCCAGAAGTAGA
>CAMGJS010000091.1 GCA_946056455.1 uncultured Clostridia bacterium
TTCCCCGAAAAACCTCCTACTTCCACCAAAGGACGTCGGTGTTTTTTTACAGTCCAGGGTTTATTTACAATCTTACCAAGTACGGGACTTGAGCTTCTTGAATTCGCCGACAGTTGAAACATGAGCGTTAAGACCGCCGTCAACTGTGAGAACCTGACCTGTGAAGTATTCGCTCTCGTCAGATGCAAGATAAACGCACATATTAGCAATATCCTCGGGTGCGCCGTAACGGTTGACCATAATGTTGTTGAGGAAAACATCTTTGAGTGCCTGAGGAACATAAGCCTCGTTTTCGGGTGTTACGATAAGTCCGGGACGAACGCAGTTGCAACGGATATTTTCCTTGCCGTACTGCAAAGCTGTTGACTTTGTGAGCATATCAACTCCTGCCTTTGCGCAAGCGTAAGCTGTTGAACCAAGGTCTCCTCCGCAGGAAGCCATAGAGCCGATATTGATGATAGAACCGCCCTTATTGTCTCTCATATAGGGGATAACATTCTTTGTTGCATAGAATGTTCCACGGATGTCGCTCTGGAAGATAGCGTCCCACATTTCAAGAGTAAGCTCGTCAACTCTGCCGTCCTTTAATCCGACATTTGCGGCGTTGTTAACAAGAATGTCAATCTTGCCGTATTTTTCAGCTGTGTCCTTTAAAAGAGCGTCAATGCTTTCAATCTGTGTGATGTCCATGAAATGATAGAAAGCCTCTCCGCCTTCTGCCTTGATAGCGTCAACAACAGCCTGTCCCTTTGCCTCGCGGCGTCCGCAGATAACTACCTTTGCGCCCTCTTTCGCAAAAAGCTTTGCAATGCCTACTCCTATACCGCTTGTGGAGCCTGTTACAATAGCTACCTTGCCCTTTAATCTGTCCATTTGTGTGTCCTCCTTATAATTTATGATAAAATCAATTTAATCAAAAAGATGTCGTCAAAATTTTTTCTGACATCTTTATTATAAATCTTTTTTAACTTTTTTTCAAGCGAAAAGTCGCAATATATCAATAAAAGTATACGGCGGCGCAGTTTTTGGCGGCGGTTATATAAATATGGTATAGAAAAAATTTTTATGCAGTAAGTCCCATACTTTTCAGCTTTTTGAGTATTACTTCCGACAGTGCTTTATGCGAATCGGGCGAAAGGTGTTCGCAGTCTATCTCGCTGGGAAGAGCATAGTCCGACGCGGCGAGAAATTCTATTCCTCTTTTTCTTGCAATATCACTGTAAACTTCTTTCAGCTTTCGGCTGACCTCGACCGAGTTCTTGTCAAATTCGGGGTCCTTTTCGGGCAACCATACATCTTCGCCGAGAGAAATGGGCGAAACGAGAAGAATTTTCTTTGGTGGAAGAAATTTCTGCAACTCGTCAAGACAGCGTGAAATGCCTTCACCTATCTTTTCGGGAGTGGGCTCATAATACGCCTTGCAATCGTTTGTTCCGAGCATTATTATTGCGCCGTCAAGAGGACTCTGCGCCTCGATAAGCGTCGACAGAAGGTCTATGCCTTTTCTGTTTTTGCGCCGTCTGTCCTCAAAGACCGTTGTTCTTCCGCAAAGACCTTCCTCGATTATACGCAGATTTTTTCCCTTTTGCTGAACAAGTCCTGTCCAGCGCTCCGAAAACGAATAACGCCTGTTCGTTCCGGGGATAAGTCCCCAGGTGTTTGAATCGCCGAATGCAAGAACGGTTTTCGTCTTTTTCATCTGCCTTTCTGTCGCAAAAATTTTCTTTTATTGTATTATACATTTATTTACCTACTATGTCAATAGGTAAAATAGATTTTGTGTATTTTATTTTTCAAAAAAACAAAAGCACTCAAAAGAGTGCTTTTAATTCGCTGTCAGCGAGAATTTTTTATTCAATATACCCCTCTATATGAAATATTACCGTAGGTATTGCTGCGTCCAAATCAGCTTCAATATGAACCTGACCTATGTGGCAGGTATAGCTTGTTCCGTCGTCATTCATAACAGTAAGCTCTGTGGGGAACCACTCGGTTGCAGGGTAAAACGGAACGATTACATTCTGCTTTGCGTTTTCGTCTGCACTATAATAATAATCGTTTACTTCGTCGATATGCGGAATAATATATGCCGTTTCTATCTCATAAAGACTTTTGCTTGTTGCCGACATAACATCGGGGTTCCATATATTGCCGTCAACATATATGTAACTTCCGTATGCGGTATTACCTTCTGCAAACAACAGCAAACCGACATCTATTCTTCCGCTGTCTGCAACAGTTCTTGTTATTGTCATTATCTCATTGTTGTTTGTAGTCCGTGTTTCGTCCGGCGATACCTCGCTTTGAGAAACTTCACTTCCTCCCACAACAGTTGTAACGCTTCCTGCCTCAATAACCTGCGTTTCGCCGTTGTTATCGTCCACCCATACCGTTCCGTCAAATACTTCTACAATCGTTTCTGCCGTTTCTTTGTTGTACTCAACAGAGAATGATGTTCCTCTTACCGATATTGTTGCATTAGGTGACTTTACAATGAATTCCGAGCCGTCTGCAAGCTTTTTATCAATGGTAAAGAGCGACTTGCCGTATAAAAGGTCTATTGTGATATTTCCGTTCTTTTCATTTCCCGTTGCGTGAACGATAAAGCCCGTGTTTTCTTCCGCACCGATATGCTTGTCGTCATCAACAATAAGTTCAATAAACGATTTTTCTTTTACCTCTACTGTATCCTCCGACACAAGCTGTAAATCCTCGAATGCATCAAAAGCGTCGCTGTCCGCTCTTGCAACAGTCACCGTCCCGTCGATATCCTTGACCCTGATAAAACGGTAGCTTTCTTTCTTCTTCTGCCCCGAAAGTATGAAGGGCACAACAGCGCCTGTTACGACAAGAGCAACGGCGATTAAAATAATTATTGCTACTGTATTTCTTCTTCTTTTCTCCATAAAATCATTCCTCTTTCAGCCATATTTCTTTTGCGACAGAGAGCAAATCCGCGTCGATTTTTCCCATTTCTGCCTCTTCGTCAAGAATATTGAACGCAACCTTGACAGGCTTCGGCTTTTTATAGGGCCTGTCGTCCGCGATAAGAGAATCGTAAATGTCCATAATGGTGAGTATTCTCGTCATAACATCAAGCTTGTCGGCGCCTATTCCGTTGGGGTAGCCCTTAGCGTTCAAAAGCTCGTGATGATTTGACGCCATCGCCCTGACATCTTTATAGTCCTTGCCGAAGTGCATGTGGCTCAGTATCTTGTCGGTATAGACAACATGACTTTGCATTATTTTTCGTTCATTGTCAGACAGCGTTCCTGCCTTTATGTGCAAATCGTCAAGTTCTTCTGCCGTCAGAAACGGAATTTCCTCTCCGTCTTTGGAAATATACTTCAACTCTCCCATTTTGTCGATAATCGCCCATTCGTCATCTTTAAGAGGACGACCGCAGTTAAATCCGTCAAGCTTTTCTAAAAACTCGTTTATCTGCAAAATCTGCTCCTCTGCTTTTTCTTTCGGGACAGCTCCCGTTAAAGCGTCATTTTCAAGCTTTAAGGAGATAATTTTCAGCCTTGCACGCAACGGTTCTTCAAGGTGCCCCAGCTTTGTGGGTTTGTCCATAACTTCCAAGGGAACATCCATTTTTCCAATATCGTGGAGCATAGCGGCAAGGTACATCTGCCTTTTGTCCTTTTTTGAAAAGTGTAGCTCCGATTTTCGCTCTTTATGAAGCTTGTTGATATAGTCGAGCATCTCAATAGAGCGTTTTGCCACATTCTTTGTGTGATTTGCGTTATAGGGAGTTCTGCCTTCAATCGCTTCCGCCATACAGTCCGCCATAGAAAAGAGCATCTTCTGCATTTCGTCTGCTCGTTCCTTTTGTATTGTAATGTATCTTATCAGCAAAAAGACAAGGAACTCAACAGCTACGGCAATAGGAACATACAACAGCGACAGCCTTATTTCAGAAACTCTGAAAATAAAAAGTGAACAAAGGGGATAGAGGATAATTGTCGCTATGGTCGCAATGACATTTATCCGCACCCTGCTTTTTCTCATAAGAATACTTAACAGTCCGACAATTACAGCGCAGATAATTGCTTCAATCCATACGGGAGCAGGGAAAATCTGCTTGCCGTTCACAAAAGCCCAGACAGCGTTTGCGTGACATTCAACGCCGTACATTTCAGTAGAGCGGTCAATGGGGACACGATAAGAGTCGAGCATACCCTCCTCGTGTGCACCGACAAGTACAACACTGTCCGCAAAATATCCCTCGGGAACAGTTCCGTCAAGCACCTTTGACATCGGGATAGTTTCAAAATCATCAGGCTTGCCCGTGTATCTTATCTCGACAATATTCGGCAGTTTCGCAAGCTCTTCTTCGTCACATATACTCTCGGCTACCATATAGGAAAAGCTTTTATACAGCTTTTTGTCCGACAAGACAGTGGTATAAGCCTTTCGTACAAACCCGTCGTCGTCTAAAATTATATTTGTAAACCCGGGGAACGAAACGGCGTTTAATTCCTCAAAGGCGGTAGTTTCATTTTTTACATAGTTCTGCAATACATATCCGTTTTCGGTCTTTATTCTTCGGGTATCGGTTTCAAGCTTTGAGGCGAGAACCACATTCCCCGAATTTTTTACAGCCTCAACAAGAGCCTTGTCGCTCTCTGAATTATTTGTCCCCGAAAAGATAACATCAATGCCTATCACACGTGGCTTTTTTTCAGGGTTTGCGTTAAGCTTATCGATAAGCTCGGCAAAAAGAGTCCTGTCCCATTCCGAGTATGGTCCAAGCTCGTCAAGAGTGGTTTCGTCGATAGCGATTATCTTTATTTTGTCGGGTATAGCCTCGGCTTTCTGATAGAGGGCGTCTTCTGCTATAACTTCAAGCTCCTTCGGGAACCTTGACAAAGTAATAAACACCGCAAGGATTATCAGCAAAATATTCGGCAGAAATTTTATACCCTTACTCACATTTTACCCTCCTTTTTTATGAAAAAAGCCTCCCTTTTGCGGGAGGCTTTAATTGTTTCGGAATTAGTTGATAATTGTCTTTTCTGTTTCCTTGTCGAAAAGATGGAGCTTGTTGGGGTCGAATGCAACCTTGATTGTATCCTGAGGACGAGCTGTCGAACGAGGAGATACTCTTGCGGTTACGCTGATTCCTTCGATTGTGAGGTAAAGGAATGTTTCAGCACCCATAAGTTCTGTGATTTCAACTTCAGCGTCAACAACACCTGTCTTAGCTGCCGAGATGAACATTTCTTCATCGTGAATGTTTTCGGGACGGATACCGATAACGATTTCCTTGTCAACATAAGG
>CAMGJS010000092.1 GCA_946056455.1 uncultured Clostridia bacterium
TAACGGATAGGGCAATGGACTACAATCCAGTAAATGCAGTTTTTATTCCTAAAAAAAATAATGATGAAATGGAAACTGAAAGAAGAGCATTAACAGATGATGAACAAAAGTGGATTTTAAAAACCAAACACAGAGCGCAGCGTGCAGCTATGATAATGATGTATGCAGGACTGCGAAGGGGCGAAGTTATACCTCTATTATGGTCAGATATCGATTTAAACGCTAAAACAATAAATGTAAATAAATCAGTTGAGGCTATTGATGGCAGTTGAAAGTTAGAAAAAGGCGGCAAAACAAAGTGTTCCGAAAGAACAGTATATATTCCTGATGTCCTTGTTGATTTTTTAAAGAAAGAAAATCGAAACAATAATATGCTTGTTTGTCCAAGTACCAAGGGAAAGATGATGTCAGATTCGTCTTGGAGAAGAATGTGGGAGAGCTATATTCATCAAATCAATTTTGAAAATGGCGATTTCAGCAATGTTCTTGACGAATACGGAAATCAATTTAAGCTTCCTACTTCGCGTTTTGCACCAAAGAAAATTCCAATTGTTATTCCTCCTATTACTCCGCATTGGCTCAGACATACCTTTATCACTATGATGTATCTTGCAGGTATAGATGTTCTTACGGCAAAAGAACAAGCCGGACACGCTGATATTCAAACTACTATTATTATCTATACCCACCTGGATAGTCAGTATAAGAAAAAACAGATTTCAAAATTAAATGATTATCTAAACAAATCGACCGGTTGAAAAAATCAACTGGTCGATATTTTTGACAACAATTTTGACAACAAAGGATAGCGAAAAACGGTCAAAATTAACACGATTTTTCAAAAATGAGCATAAGAAAAAACCTCGTATAAAAGGCGATAAGTGCCTGAAATACGAGGCTTTTCAATGGAGCTGATGATCGGACTTGAACCGACGACCTACGCCTTACCAAGGCGTTGCGCTACCGACTGTGCCACATCAGCGTAACATTGCTAAATTATTGTATCACAATATCATAGCAATGTCAATAGCTTTTACTTAAATTTGTTCATAACAAGACCTGTTATGAGCTTGGGATAGAAGTATGTGGATTTCTGTGGCATCTTCTCTCCCGCAAGGGCAACATCGCGGATTTCGGATACTCTTGTGGGGTTAAGGATAAATGCGCAATCCGCTTTTTTATCGTCAACGGACGATATAGCATCGGAAATATCACGGGTATAGGTGAGATTTATCTGATTTGCCATATTTTCTTTGTCGATACCGAAAATTCTTTCAAGCACAAGTGAATGTAAAACGCTTACATCAAGAGAGCAGTAAGCCTCGGACATTCCGGGCAGGAAATTCTTCATATCAACGCTGTCTTTAAGAGTAAGAACGGTATATGAAGCGCCGTCGTAAAATCCAAAAGAGCACTTGTCTGCGCGGTAATTTTCGTTGAGACATTTTTCAACGGCTGAGATATTATCCTGCTTTTCAATAGTGAAATATTCCGAACAACCATCAAGAAGTTTCTTTGCGTCAAAATTTTCAAGGTCTCTGACAATTCTGTGCGTCGGGAACACGACAAGTCCCTCGTTTTCCATATTGACAAGCATCATCATAATGTAATTGCTGAGGTCGCCCTCTTCTGCTCTGCCGTCTGCAACAAGAGCCTTATGGAAATTAAGAGCGGTTTCATAGCGATGATGACCGTCGGCAATGTAGAGCTTTTTATCCTCAAAAAGCTTTGAAAGCTTTGAGAGAATGCTTTCATCATAAACGCGCCACATTCTGTGGATTGTTCCGTCGCCGTCTGTAACGCTCATATCGGGCTCGCCCTTTGAGCAGTCATCTATAAGTGAATAAACGCTGTTGCCCTCGTCCATATAGAGAGAATAAATCTGGCTGAAATTGCAGAAGGTCTCGCTCATAAGGTTAAAGCGGTCCGCCTTTGCCTTTGAGAGAGTTTCTTCGTGCGGAAGAACAACTCCCTTTGAAAATTCTTCAAGCTTTACAAGAGAAACAAAGCCCTTTACCGATTTTCTTTCACCAAAAGCGGTAAATTCCATTTCATAGACATAGATGCTGTCCTCGTTGTCCTGCTTCAAGGTGCCGTCAGAGAGCCACTCGGAAAGAGTTTTTCCTGCCTCTTTATAGCGGTTTTCTCCTGTCGGAAGTTCAAGCCTTATTATATTGTGTTCATCGGTTTCGATAAATTTAAGACGCTGTTCTTCGGATATAATGTCGTAAGGCGGACATACAAGGGTGTTCATATCGCCCTTTGCAAATCTCATTCCTTTAAAGCCTTTTATTGTTGCCAAAGCCGTTCACTCCTAATTCTTCTTCATACCGCAGCATTTCTTATATTTCTTGCCGCTTCCGCAAGGACACGGGTCGTTGTCCCCTACCTTGGCTTTTCTTATCGTTCTTCCCGCAAGACTTCCGTCACCCGTTGAGGGAGCGTTAGCTGCGGCAGGCTTTGCAACCTGCTCTCTCTGCGGAGCAACAACCTGATTATCTTCGTTTCTTCTCTGAATTCTTAAAGTGAGAAGCATTCTAACGGTATCCTCCTGAATGGATTCAACCATAGCGTCGAACATATCAAATCCCTCGTAACGATATTCGATAACGGGGTCCTTTTGTCCGAATGAGCGGAGGGAGATACCCCTTTTGAGTTCGTCCATATCGTCGATATGAGCCATCCATTTTGTATCGACAACTTTAAGAAGAACAACTCTTTCGATTTCTCTTGTGGTATCGTGTCCCCATTCGGCTTCCTTGGCGGCATAAATCTTTTCTGCACGCTCTGTAAGAGTCTTTACAAAATAATCTTTTTCAATATCCTCAAACTGTTCGGGAGTGAAATAGAAGTCCTCGGGAACGGTGAGCACATTGAGGAACCTGTCACGAAGTCCCGAAACATTCCAGTCGTCTCTCGGAAGTTTATCAAAGATATACTGGTCTACCGTCGTTGTGATATAATCTCTCATCATCTTCATAATGAGGTCGTGGATATCCTCGCCGTCAAGCACCATAGAACGCTCTTTATAGATGATTTCACGCTGTGCGTTCATAACATCGTCATAACGGAGGACGTTCTTTCTTACCTCAAAGTTTCTGCCTTCAAGGTTCTTCTGGGACGATTCGATGATTTTGGTGAGCATTTTGCTCTCAATCGGAAGGTCTTCATCAATATTCATTCTTTCCATAAGCATATTGACTCTTTCTCCGCCGAAAAGACGCATAAGGTCGTCTTCAAGAGAAAGAAGGAACAAGCTCTCACCGGGGTCTCCCTGTCTGCCGGCACGACCACGGAGCTGATTGTCGATACGGCGGGATTCGTGACGCTCTGTTCCGAGGATGAAAAGTCCGCCTGCCTCTTTAACAGCAACTGCCTTTTCGTCAACCTCTGCCTTATATTTTGCATAAAGCTCACGGTATGTCTTTCTCGCTTCGAGTATAGCCTCGTTGTCCGTTTCGGCAAAGCCTATTGCGTCGGTGATGATTTCTTCGGGAATACCGAGCTTGCGGAGCTGTGCCGTTGCAAGAAATTCAGCGTTACCGCCGAGCATAATGTCGGTTCCTCGTCCTGCCATATTGGTAGCGATGGTAACCGCTCCGAGCTTACCTGCCTGAGCGACAATCTCGGCTTCCTTTGCATGCTGTTTAGCGTTGAGCACCTCGTGCTTTATTCCTGCCTTTGAAAGCATTTTGCTGAGTATTTCGGATTTTTCAATGGATATTGTTCCGACAAGAACAGGCTGTCCCTTAGCGTGACATTCCTTTATCTGCTCTATTGCGGCGCGGAACTTTGCCATTTCTGTTTTATAGACAACATCGGAGTGGTCTATTCTTATAACGGGCTTGTTTGTCGGAACTTCCACAACATCAAGACGGTAGATTTCCTTGAATTCGCCCTCTTCCGTCATAGCGGTACCTGTCATACCCGAAAGCTTTGAATAAAGTCTGAAATAATTCTGGAATGTGACGGACGCAAGCGTTTTGCTTTCGTGAGCTACCTTTACGCCCTCTTTTGCCTCGATAGCCTGATGAAGACCGTCGTTGTATCTTCTTCCGTGCATAAGACGACCTGTAAATTCATCGACGATAATAACTTCGCCGTCCTGAACTACATAGTCGATGTCCCTCTGCATCGTGCCGTTGGCTTTGAGCGCCTGGTTTATGTGGTGAAGGAGCGTCATATTTGAAGCGTCCATAAGATTTTCTACATTGAAAAGCTTTTCAGCCTTTTTGATACCATTCTGGGTGATAGTAGCGGTCTTTGCCTTTTCGTCAATGATATAATCGCAGTCGTCGTTAAGTGTTTCCTGGTCTTCCTTGGTGTCCATTTCGACAACCTTTTTCGCTTTGAGGGATTTTGCAAATCTGTCGGCAAGAGTGTAAAGCTCGGTGGAGGACTCGCCCTGTCCCGAAATGATAAGAGGAGTTCTTGCTTCGTCTATGAGGATAGAGTCGACTTCATCGACAATGGCAAAGCTGTGTCCGCGCTGAACGCGTTTTTCTTTATAGATGACCATATTATCACGGAGATAGTCAAAGCCGAACTCGTTGTTTGTGCCGTAGGTAATATCGCACGCATAAGCGGCACGGCGCTGTTCATCGTTAAGCTCGTGAATGATACAGCCTATGGAAAGTCCTAAAAATCTGTAAACCTTACCCATTTCATCGGACTGATACTTTGCAAGATAGTCGTTGACGGTAACAACGTGAACGCCCTTGCCGTCAAGAGCGTTTAGATAGGACGCTAAGCAGGCAACGAGAGTTTTACCTTCACCTGTTCTCATTTCGGCAATTCTTCCCTGATGAAGAACAATAGCACCGATTATCTGTACGGGGAACGGCTTTTTGCCGAGAACACGCCAGGCTGCCTCACGGCAGGTAGCAAGTGCCTCAGGCAAGATATCGTCAAGAGTTTCGCCGAAAGAAAGTCTGTCTTTCAGCTTGTCTGTCATATCTCTGAGTTCTTCGTCCGTCTTTTTTGAAAATTCTTCGTCAAGGTCAAGAACTTTCTGCTTTATAGGCTCGATACGCTTGAGTTCCTTTGCGCTGTATGAGCCGAAAATTTTATCAAGTATTGCCATTTTTTCACTCCGCCTTTACTTAGTTTGGATAAAAACATTCAGTTTATATTGTAACATATACACATATAAAAGTCAATTATTTTTGTCAATATATTTAAACAAGATTCCAGTTTATACCTTCAATGCCGTTTTCGTGAAGAAATTCGTTCGTTTTTGAAAAGTGTCTGCAA
>CAMGJS010000093.1 GCA_946056455.1 uncultured Clostridia bacterium
TGTTCAGGCTGCCATCCGTCCAGTAGCTTGCCTCTGCGGTCGGAACGGGAACGATCTTCTGCTCGTCCGTCAGGCTTGCATTGACCAAATAATAGAAAAAGTCGGACTCCAATTCAAACTTTTTGAGCGCTGACAAGGTTTCCTGCAACTGAACGGAGCTTTTAGGCATCTTTATGAAAGCCGCCTCAAAAAGTCCGTCGTTAAGCTTAACGCCAAGGTCGGTCTTGGTTGTAAATCCGCCGACAGACATCGAATTTGACACCATTCCGAAGATGAAATCGTCCTCTATCACCTTGTCGTCGTATTCAATCTTCATATGGTACGAGGTAACGGAAGCAAGACTCTTTGCGCCCTCTATTACATAAGCAAGATGTCCGAAGAGATTTTTCTTCTGCTGAGAGGTCTGATAAGAAACCTCGGTGAAAAGTCCGAATGCGGCGATATAGTTGAAGTTAATGCCGTTGAATTCGCCTATATCACATTCAAAGGGAGTTCCGCTTATAATATCCGCCGCCGCTTCTGTCATATCCTTTGAGATGCCAAGGCTTGTGGCAAAATCGTTTGTCGTTCCCGCAGGGATATATCCTATCGGCACTCTTTGTCCCGATGAAATAACTCCCTTGACAGTTTCGTTCAAAGTGCCGTCGCCGCCGCTGCAAGCGATAAGGTCAAATTCGTCCGCCCTTTGCTTTACCGTTTCAAAGGCGTCAAGACGCTGTTGGGTAGGTCTTACCACAACATCATAACCGCCCTTTACAAAGGTGTCGAGTATAGGCACAAGATGATTTTTTATCTGCGCCTTTCCTGCGTTTGCGTTATAGACAAAAAGCATTTTTTTCATAGTATCACCCTTAATAATTTTTTCCATTATTATCATTATACACCGCTTTTGTGAAAATTACAAGAAAAATACGCAGTAGGAAGGAAAAATTTTTCCTTCCTACTGCGCGGCGCGGAAGACGCTTTTCCGCTGTCCCCGATAAAAAAGACGCGGAGACTGCCAAAAAAACAAAAATAACAACAAAACTACAAATATGAGTAGTATTGAGCAAAGTTAAATAAGGCTAATCTTCTTTCTTGTCAACAAATTCAATGTTGTCAAGCTGAGCCTGCAAATTTTTCTTGCATAGGGCGCGATATTCGTTGCGAAGAGCGGTCTGCTCCTCTTTTTCTTCTGCGGTGAGCTCTCTCACTCTCGATTCCCTTGCAAGATAGTTTATTCTGTCAATTTTATTTTGTTCCATATTAGTCCTCTTTATTCATTTTTTATCGCTTCAAGCGCAGAAATTTTTACCGCTCTGTTTGCGGGATAAAATCCGCTTAATACTCCCACAAGTGTCGAAAACGCAAGCGCCACAAGCACAAGCCAGAAGGGTATTAAAGATATGGGAAGAACGGTGCCGTCATTAAGCTGATACATATAGTCAAGTCCCAGCATCGACGAGCCGAATTTGTTGAAAATAAACGATATGATATATGACAGAATTACTCCTGCCGTTCCGCCCGT
Source organism: uncultured Clostridia bacterium (assembly GCA_946056455.1). Taxonomy (GTDB): domain Bacteria; phylum Bacillota; class Clostridia; order Oscillospirales; family Ruminococcaceae; genus RGIG4131. Next base: position 1,508 of record CAMGJS010000093.1, read on the forward strand.
AAAGCCTATGCAGGCGGCTTCAATGAGAAACATCTCCCTGATATTGTTTATCCTGCAACCGAGCACCTTCATAACGCCTATCTCTCTTGTTCTTTCATATATAGACATTATCATTGTGTTTGTGATACCTATTGCCGCAACAAACAAGGATATTGCCGCAAGTCCTCCGAGCATAGCTTCAAGGGACGCTAACTGCCCCTGCATAGACTGTCTTGCGCTTTCCATACTGTCGCAGTAGTATCCCAGAGCCTCAACCTGCTCCTGAACCTTTGCCACATTTTCGATGTTGTCGACATATATTTTAAGCTCGGATATTTCAGGCTCCTTGGCGTCCTTTATCTTATTCGCCTTGTTATATGCGTTGAAAAGCTCGTTTGCAAAATCCATCGAAACGAAAATGCCGTCAAACGCTTCCCAGTTTCCTCCGCTGTTCTGCGCGTCAAGTATTCCCACGCAGGTCATTTTATGCTCATTGGATTTCCCTGCGCTTTCATAATGTCCCCACATATAGTCCTCAACATATTTATTCTGATTGTTGACATAGAGGAATATCTGTTCTTCCATAGGATTGAAGAACGGCTGGCTTATCGTTCCGTCGGGGAGCTCCTTGGGGTATGTGGTATTGTTGCGCTTTTTCTTCGTGTCAAAGAAATTATATGCGGTCTGTTCGCCGAATATTACATAATTACTGCTGAAATTGTCGGGAATTTCTCCCTCCTTCAGCTTATACCCGAACTTTTCAAGATATTCGGGATAAATTCCGTAAACCTCGCCGTACATTCTGCGGTAACGGTTGCCTCTTCCTGCGCATACGGAAATCATCTGGTCGTTAAGCGCCATTTTTGGAAAAAGTCCCGTTACATTATTCATATTTTTGATTATTTCAATATTTTCCTGCGTTATCTTTGTCGGCTCCGTCTGACCTTCCATCCAGACATTTCCGTAAACCGTTATGACATTAAGGTCGCCGAACTGCTTCAAGTAATACTTCATAGCGTTGTCCATACCAAGTCCCAACGATATCATAACAACTATTGCGCAGGAGCCTATGACAACGCCGAGAACTGTAAGAAGGGTTCTGACTTTTCTTCGCCACAGGCTTTTAAAGCTCATTCCTATTATGTCGATAATTCTCATTTTTATCAATAATCCTCATCGTCGTCGGAGTTTATAAGGCTTGTCGCCTTTTTCTTCTTAACAATTATAACGACTGCGACAACAGCGCCTGCAACAACGACTGCCGAACCTGCAATAATGAGAATAATCGCCCATACAGGCATTCCTGCGTTCATTTCGGGCTCCATTACAGGCATATCATCTCCGTAAACAGGCTCTTCAAAGTACATTTCCATAGCGTTGCCCGAAAATTCCTTTTCGATTTCCTTCTGATTGCCGTTTGAGTCCTCATATCTTACGATAATCTTGCCCGAAAATTCGCCGGGCTCCATAACGGAAAAGCTTGAATCGTAATATTCTTCCTTTCCGCTTTCAACATTGCCTATGTAAAGATTTTTCTGCATTATATTAAGTCCGTCGCCGACAAGCTCTACCTCAACATTATAAACTGCGCTTTTTCCCTTGTTGACAAAGGTGCAGGAAATGGGAACTTCCTCGCCGACCATACATTCCCCCATAATCTCAACGGAGTTAACGGTAAATCTGTCCTCCTGCTGAACGGGAATGGTAATAGTTTCGGTAACGGGGCTTGCCTTTTCTACTCCGCTTGCAGTTGTATATTCATAGTCAAAGACAATTTCTATGGGGTAGCTGTCGGGTGTAGCGTCTGCCCTTGTGAGCATATCAAGCTGAATATCGGTGGAAGCGCCCGTTCCTAAATATCCGAAGAAGAATGAATTTGAGGAATTTGCGGGTGAAAAAGCAATACCCTTATCGCCCGAGCCCGAAGCGCCGTTTACCGTTACTTTAAGATTTTTTATTGCGGATACTCCCGATGTATTCTGTATTGTAACAGAGAGGGGAAATACCTTTCCGCCCGTTACATAATCTCCGCCAAAATCATAGCCTTTGATGATGATATTCGGTGCAAAAACCTTGTCGTCTCCGCCCGATGAGTCTTTTTTCGGCGAGCAGGCAATAGTCACGGTGCCGTTGCTCTTCTGGATTGATTCCTCGTCTGCGTCGTCAAGATAATATGAACACTCCACATCAATAGCCTCTCTTACCGAGGATATTCCCGAACAAGCGATAAGAGTAAAGGTAAAGCTCTTTTCCTCGTCCTTTGCAAAATCCGATATGTAATAGGGCACGCCCTTGTTCATCGCAAACTTCTGTCCGTCAAGACCTTTAAGCTCTATTCTGCCTTTTTTTATCGGAATACCGCTTCCGTTTTTAACCTTGACAGTGACATCAAAAATATTGTTTTCCTTGACATTATTATTGCTTACTGTGTATCCCGAAACGGCAAGAGCGTTTCTGACAATATTGCTCTTTACAACTATATCCGCAACAAGAGTCTGCTCCGAGATTGCTCCGTCATTATTTGTCGCAACAAATTCAAGCTTTAACGGATATTTTCCCGAAAGAGTTGACGACGGAACATCAAGTGTAATCTGAAAACGGGTATATCTTCCTCCGTCTATTCCGAGAGAGGTGATATTGTTGCCTGTAATACCCAGCTTTCCGCCCTCGTCCTTTGCGGTGATAAGAGTGGTCTTTGAATCGTTATCCGAAATATTTTTTATAAAAAAGGTAATATCGTTTTTCTTTCCTGCTTCAACGGTAAAGGTCTGGCTTTTGTCAAGAGCAAACTTAGGACTGTCGTCTCCTCCGCTGAACGATTCTCCCTCATCGGCGCTGACAGGAACTGCAAGCATCGTAAAAGCCATAACGGCTGATACCAGTGCGCCTAAAAATTTAATTGCTTTCATTTTCATTCTCCTTCGCTGTATCTTCAAGATTTTTAAGAATTTTTTCGGTGTCCGAAAGTTCTTTCGGTTCGGGCGGAACAACAGAAACATTCGGATAATCGCTTTCTATCTTTCCGTCCACTATATGTACTATTCTGTCGGCATATTTTGCAATATCGTTGTCGTGGGTGACAAGAATAAGTGTAAGATTGTGCTTTCGGCACATTTTAACGACAATTTCCATAACCTCGGCAGTAGTCTTTGTGTCAAGGTTTCCCGTCGGCTCGTCGGCAAAAACAACGGGAGGCTTTGAGATCAAAGCCCTTGCAATGCCCACTCTTTGTTGCTGACCGCCCGACATCTGCGTCGGTCTGTGGTGCATACGCTCCGAAAGTCCCACCGCTTTGAGCATTTTTTCAGCCTTTCTGTTGCGGATTGCAGGCTTTACTCCTTTAAACATCAAAGGCATCGCAACATTCTCAACAGCGTCCATCGAGGGCAGAAGGTTATACGACTGAAATATAAAGCCCGTGTTGCTTTGTCTGAACTCGGCAAGCTGTTTTTCCGTCATCGCGGTAATGTTCTTCCCCGCTATTTTAACGGTGCCCTTTGTTGCTTTTTCAAGCCCTGCAAGCATATTAAGAAAGGTTGACTTTCCCGAACCTGATGTTCCCAGAATACAGCATATCTCGCCTTTTTCTATGTTAAGGCTTATGCTGTCAAGGGCGACTACCTTTTCGTTTCCGAGGCGATAGACCTTTCTCAGCTTATCAACTTCTATAAAAGACATTTTTCTCCTCCACACTATA
>CAMGJS010000094.1 GCA_946056455.1 uncultured Clostridia bacterium
ATAACACAAAATACAAATTTCTTAACAGAAAGCAGTCAGTCGAAAAGCACAGCTGAAACCGCAATAACCACTGATACAGTTCAGGATTTAACAACGGTTGCTTTCTCGGAAAGTACGGTGTCTGAAGTTACTACTATTCCAACCGAAACAACGGTGAACGATACTACGAAGACTTCAACTGTAAATTCCGGGACAACTGTAGCTATAGAAACTGTTACTGTTCAGACAACCACAATACCTTCTGCAATATATAATCCATCAAATTATACTCCGCTCAACTATAGTAATCAGGTTGGAATGTGGATTTCCTTTCTTGAATTTCAGAATATTCTGAAAGGCAAATCCGAGGCGGAATTCAGGGCTTCGGTTTGCAAGATGTATGATGATTGCGTGTCTCTCGGTGTAAATACAGTTTATGTTCACGCAAGATCACATGGAGACGCTTTTTATAGTTCTGACCTATATCCCTGGTCGAAAAATATAACCGGAGTTATAGATGGTACTCCGTCATTTGACCCGTATAAAATTCTTATTGACGAGGCACATAAACGTGGGCTTTCGTTCCATGCCTGGATAAATCCTATGCGTACAGTAACAGAGTCTGATATGAATAAGCTCTCGGACTCATATAAAATAAAAAACTGGTCAAAGACTAAAAACGGAACTTATATCGTAAATGTTAACGGAACTTACTGGTTAAGTCCCGCTTATAAAGAGGTAAGACAACTTATTGTTGACGGGGCTAAGGAGATCGTTTCAAAATATAATGTAGACGGAATACATATAGACGATTACTTTTATCAGTCATCATTTACAAGTTCTTTTGATAAATCGGCTTTTAATTCAAGCGGATATTCTGATCTAAGTAAATTCAGACTTGATACAATAAATTTGATGGTAAAAGAACTTTACAGCGGCGTTAAAAGCGTCAATCCATCTGTTCTGTTTGGGATAAGCCCGGCGGGAAATATTGATAACCTTTACGCTTATCATTATGCGGATGTAAAAACCTGGTGTTCACAGCAAGGTTATTGCGATTATATAATTCCTCAGATTTATTGGGGATTTACACATAAATCTGCGGCTTACGATAAAGTGCTCGCAGAGTGGTGCTCAATACATACAAATAAAAATGTTAAACTTATCGTTGGTCTTGCGGCTTATAGGGCTGCAAACGGAGAAATGGCATCTGAACAGGATATTCTTGCAAAGCAAGTGTCCTATTTTAAAAACGAATATCCTTCGCATTATAGCGGGGTTGCTTTTTTCAGATATGAAAATCTGTTTAAGCCTTCATCTGATGAAAAAAACAAGATTGAAAATGAGTTGAAAGCATTGAAATCTCAATTAAAATAATACGAAAGGAGGGAAAGGTATGAGAAACAGAATAAAAAAGTTTATAGGTGTTTTTCTTGCTTTTGCGGTGTTCATGACGATTTTTTCGGAAAATGTTATATCAATATCTGCGGTTGAGACCGAAACTACTGCTCCGCTTGTTACCGCAGAAAATGCATATACTGACGAACAGCTTGAAAATTTTGTTGAACCTGAATATGTGAGTCAGTTTACCTTTCCCGACTATATGAAAGCGGTTGCGCTTACTCCAACGGTGGATTTTGCAAAAAAAAATATTACCGAGACGGAAAATGGAACGGTTGAAACAGAACCTGACACGGAGCAGATATCGCTTGAACTGGATGAGATAATGGATAATATTTCTAATCTAGGAATGAATACTGTCATTATTTATACATCGTATAATGGACAAGCATTTTACTCTGACGATATCAATGATACTGTTTCGGTTACTCCTGTCGAGCAGGCTATTGCAAAAGCAAAGGAAAATGGCTTTTTTGTTTATCTGGTATTTGATATTAATTTCGTTTTGACAAGTCTTGAAAATAAGCCTCTGCAAGACAGAATAGATTATCTTGCAATAAAAGCCCATTATTTTACAGCTAAAAACAGGGTTGACGGTATTCTTTTGAATGGATACTATTCATCAAAAAGCAAAACAAGTCTGAATGACTATATGCAGAATGGTTCTGGCATCGGCTTTGAAAATTGGCTCATGGATAACGGCGCCTATGTGTTCAGTCTTGTTAGCAATGCTATAAGAAAAACAAATAATACTGTACCTGTTGGCATCTATATATCTGATGTGTGGTCAAATTATACTACAAACGAGAAAGGTTCTCAGACGTTCGGTCAATTTGAAGCTTTAGCTGACGGTTATGCGGACACTTTAGCTTATGTTCAATATGGATATGCAGATTTCATTATGCTTGACGCTCAAGGAGCAATAAGTGATGATAATATTCCGTTTGAGGAACTTGTCCGCTGGTGGGCAAATTATGCGGTTCTTGAAAAACTTCCATTTTATGTAATGCATAATAACCAAAAAGTATATACCGATGAAAAGGGTTGGAGTTCTCCCGACCAAGTAGTTAAGCAGTTGCTTATAACGGAAAAGGTTGACGGATATAAAGGAAGTGCATTTAAATCATATAATTCCCTTATAAAAAATGTTGAAGAAAGCACCGATCTTTTGGAAAAATATTATGATTCAACTATAAACCTAAATACTATTGACAATGAACTAAAAATAGTATCTCCATCCTCTACAAAGTTTACAACAGAGGAACCTACTGTTGCTTTCATGGGTAGCTTTGACCCGAATTTTACCGTTTATTTTAATGGAAAGGAAATTCAACTGAACGATGCAGGAAATTTCTACTATGAAGTTGACCTTGACGTCGGATTAAATACACTCCCAATTAACAATAAGGGCAAAACAACAACATATAATATCACAAGAAAGGTTACCGTTCTTAAAGGCGTTGAGCCTACGGGTGAAATGGAGGTTGAAGGAGGAACTAACATTACCATTCGTGCCATAGCATATAAAGGCTCTTATGTTACCGCTCAGGTAAATGGCAAAAGTTTAAATCTTGTTCAGAATGAGGGAAGTATAGAAGGAGAAGCAAATTCTAGTTATGCTTATTTTACCGCAACATATACCACTCCGAAGGGAATAATCGGAAAATCCCAGAATTTAGGACAAATAGTAGTCTACGGTACATATACAGGAAAGAACGGAGCAAAGTTTAATGAGTCACTGTACGGTTCAAATATAACTGTGTCACCTTTACCTGAAGTTCCCAATAACGCTGATGGCAGTATCCTTAAAACTAAATATGATGACACGAATGTTTATAATTATAAAACTACAGATAACATAAAAACTCCGGATATGGCAAGATTACCCGCAGGAACACTTGACTATTGTGTAAAAACTGTAACTTACAGCGGAGTAAAGTATTACCTTACACTTTCCGGAAAAAGGTTTAAAGCAACGGATGTAAGTGTCCTTGAAAACTCACCTATAGGTCAGAATGATATTTCTGTTGTGTCTTGTACTCAGGATGGTTATGATACAATATTGAAACTTAAACTGAATAAGAGGACGCCGTTTTCAATTTCATATGGCGGAGTGTCATATTCTGAAAATTATGATGTCGCAAGCTTTAGCGCGACAAGCGTTTCGATAACATTTGATTATACAAACAATGCAGGAGGTTCATTATCGTTCCCGTCAGGTTCGCTGTTTTCGTCAGCTTATTGGAGCGATGCTTCAACAACGAATGTTTCAAGAAACAAGCTTACGCTTAATCTTTCACGGACAGGAATTTTCGGCGGTGTTACATCATATTATGACGATAACGGATATCTCACTTTCAGATTTAACGGAAACAGTGGTTCTTTGGCAGGTTCAGTAATAGTTATAGATCCTGGTCACGGCGTTACCGAAAATGGAAAGATTGACCCCGGAGGAGTCGGACATATAACCGACCAGTCCGTTGCCATTGCTGTATCAAAGCTTCTTGAATCAAAGCTTAAAGCAAGAGGAGCGACTGTTTATCGTTTGAAAACAGAATCGACTTTTTATGATACCGAACAAAGGCCTGTTATTGCAAGGCAATATAATCCTGATGTATTTATTTCACTTCATGGAAATAAAGCTTCGGATTCGTCAGCAAGAGGAACAGAGGCGTGGTATTTTACGCCATATTCATATCCTTTAGCAAGTAGTGTTTCAAAACGCGTTTCAAGTTATTTTACAAATTATGTTTATCAGGACGGAGCAAATAAAAACAGGGGGGCAAAGCAGAGCTATTATTATGTTACCCTTGAACAGGATTTTGCCTCAATTCTTCTTGAAATAGGCTTCGTTTCAAATTATGAAGAGGCGATGGCAATGAGCAATTCCACCCATCAGGATGGCATCGCTAATGCAATCGCTAACGGAATAGAAGATTATCTTTCAAGATAAACCGAGTAATATATCTGCGATTTGAAAAATAACACTTGAAATGTTGAAATAAATATGTTATTATTTCTTTTGTGCTGATATATTTATTATCATAAAAAGTATTCAGCTATTTTATGACGGATGTTGTTTTTCCGCCTAAGAATAAAAAATAACCAGAAATTTGGATTAACAAAATGAACGAGCTTTTATCATTTGCTATTATGACTGCCAATGCAGCTTCTGAAGGAGAGGGAACATCTGTTGTAGGTTTTCTCTTGACAACAATACTTCCTTGTGTAGCTTTCTTTGCTATTATGTATTTTATTATGGTTAGACCTCAGAAGAAAAAGCAAAAGGAAGAGGACGAGATGCGTAAAAATCTTCAGATAGGAGACGAGGTTACCACAATCGGCGGAATTGTAGGAATAATTGTTCGCAAGGGCGAAGATACCGTCGTAATCGAAACAGGCGGTGACAGAAGTAAAATTCGCATAAAAACTGCTGCTATTCAGTCTAACGCAACTATTCACGACGCAAAAGAAGAATAAAACAATAGCTCCCCGAATAGATATTATTGAGTGTTTCAATAATTTCAGGAGGGGAGTTTTTTGCGTTATACAAATAATTTTAAAAATAGCCGTGCTTATGTTTGGCTTTCATCTGTCGGAACGGGAGTGTTGACAACAATAATTTGCCTTGTGGCATTTGCTTTTATTATGACAGGAATAGATGTTTCCGACGGTATGGTTGCGTCTTTCGGAAGTATTGCAGTTTGTGTCGGAAGCTATTTTTTTAGCTTTATAGTTGGAAAAAAACGCAGAAAGGATGGAATTCTTGTTGGCATAATATGCGGCTCTGCTTCGTTTCTTG
>CAMGJS010000095.1 GCA_946056455.1 uncultured Clostridia bacterium
CCGTCAGATGAATACCAGACAGCGAACTGCCCGTTGGAACTCCCTGACGGTATATAATTTAAAAAAGAGGTGTTAAAAAATGGCAATGGAAGTTCAAATGAACGAAGACGCTCTCTCGGCAAAAATAGCGGGGGAGATAGACCATCACTCCGCCGCTTTGATGCGCGCAGAGCTTGATGAAAAGATAAGAAATCTCAATCCCAAAAAGCTGTCGTTGGATTTTTCCGCGGTGAGCTTTATGGACAGCTCGGGTATAGGCTTTATTATGGGCAGATATAAGCTTATGAACGAAATATCGGGTACTGTCGAGGTAGTAAATACTCCCGCACCGATAAATAAGGTTTTGCGACTTGCGGGACTCGACAAGATTGTAAACATAAAGAGGTGAAAAAATATGAAGATACTCAATGAAATGAAGCTTTCCTTTCTGTCAAGGTCTGTCAACGAAAGCTTTTCGCGCTCTGCTGTTGCGTCTTTTGCTTTACAGCTTGACCCAAGATTAGACGAGCTTTCGGATATACGGACAGCGGTATCGGAGGCTGTAACAAACTGTATTGTCCACGCCTATCGTGACACTGTCGGAACGATAGAACTTACGGCAAGAATACTTGAAGGGAATATACTTTATATAAAAATAAAGGATAAGGGTTGCGGAATACCCGATATTGAAAAGGCTCTCGAGCCTATGTTCACTACTTCACCCGAAGAAGAAAGGGCTGGGCTCGGCTTTGCGGTTATGGAAAGCTTTATGGACAAGCTTAAAGTAAAAAGTAAGGTAGGAGAGGGAACAACTGTCATAATGCAGAAGAAAATATCAAAGCGGTAATACATATTTTCTGAAAAAAGGAGGCAACGCTTTGGATACTCGTGACGCCGCTTTTATTGAGCAGAATTTAGGTCTTGTGCGGCTTTGCGCAAATCGTTTTCGTGGCAAGGGTATAGAGTATGAGGATATGTATTCGGCAGGTTGTATAGGTCTTTTAAAGGCGGCAAAGGCGTTTGATGACAGCAGGGGAGTGCGGTTTTCGACCTATGCCGTTCCCGTTATCCTCGGTGAGATAAAAAGGCTCTTTCGCGACGGCGGAACAATAAAGGTCAGCCGCAGTTTAAAGGAACTTTCGTTGAAAACTGTCAGACTTCGCGAAAAAATTATAAAAGAAACGGGCAAAGAGCCTACCGTTTCCGAACTTGCAGACGAACTTTCCTCAACGCCCGAAATGATAGCCGAGGCGCTTTGCGTCAGTGCACCGCCTGTTTCTCTCACTGCATTCTATGATGAAAATTCCGCAGAGCTTGATATTCCCACACCTGCTCCCGATGAAGAAATAGGGGATTTTGTATCCTTGCGCCAGGTGATGAGCGAGCTTTCATCAGGTGACAGAAAACTAATCTATATGCGCTATTTTGAGAACAAAACACAATCCGACACCGCAAAAAGCCTCGGAATGACTCAGGTTCAGGTATCAAGAAGAGAGAAAAAATTGTTGAATCAGATGAGGGAGGTCCTGCTCAAATAACCTATTCATAAAAAGTTAGCCCCAAAATTTGTAGGATATTACGGAAAATAATCTATTGTAATTTTTATATAAATATGTTATACTTGTAGGCAGAATATTGTTTATGTTTAACATATCATAAAAGGGGGCTTTCATTTTATGGATTCTAAAATACTTCTTGAAAGCGGAACAAACGAGCTTGAACTTCTGGAATTTATGGTTGGTTCAAATTCGTTCGGAATAAATATTGCAAAAGTCAGCGAGGTAATGTTTTATCAGGAGCTTACCCCGATACCCGAATCTGCTCCCGAAATCGAGGGAGTTTTCATTCCGAGAGATAAGCTTATCTCTATCGTTGACCTTCACAAGGTCGTAAAAGCTCCTAAACCTGAGGACAATCAGGGTATGTTCATAATCTGCCAGTTCAACCAGATGGACATCGGTTTTCATGTTACCAGCGTAAAGGGTATTCAGCGAATATCCTGGGGCGATATTTCAAAGCCACCCAGCGTTGTCGGCAACAGCGGAAGCACCGTTGACGCAAGCATGGCAACGGGTATCGCAAAGGTTAACGGCAGAATAATTATTATACTTGATTTTGAAAAGATAGTGGCGGACCTTCACCGAAGTTCTGTTCTGGACGCCGACGGTGTTGACGCTATTGACGGTCCTTCGCTTTCCGAAAGCACAAAATGTATCGTCGTTGCGGACGATTCTCCGCTCTTGAATCGTCTTATTGTTGACGCGTTGAAAGAAAAGGGCTTTACCAATATCCATTCCTTCGGGGACGGTCAGGAAGCCTGGGATTTCATCAAGGAATACAGAGATTGCGATGATATTCTGTCACACATAGCCTGCGTTGTCAGCGATATTGAAATGCCGAAAATGGACGGTCACCACCTGACCAAGCTGATCAAGGATGATAAAACTCTCCGCCATATTCCCGTAATGCTGTTCTCGTCGCTTATCAATGAACAGATGCGCAGAAAGGGTGAATCTGTCGGAGCAAACGCTCAATTCTCAAAACCTCAGATAAAGGATCTTATAAAGTGCCTTATTGAGCTTATCAAGGATTAAAACAAAAGGAGTACCGTTTCTGGTACTCCTTATTTGTTTACCCTTATTAGTCCTTATCTTTTGTAAGAGCTATTACAATCACTCTGTATACGGGGAAGAGAATTCCCGCAACAGGCCAGATTACCCAAGTTATATGCCACGAGCCACTGACAAAGCTTATTAAAAGATATACAGCAACAGCAATAAGCCAGTAAGCAGAAATAGCTCCGCCGGTTTTCTTGTCTGTCCTTTTGTTTTCTCTTGTGTAATCATTTTCTTCAAGCAGACAGTTATAAGCCGACATTTCCATTCCGCTCATTATTATTATAAATACTCCCACAGCTACCATTACAAGCAAAGCGCAAACAGAACACAGCATTACAAAATCTTCCGTTGAAAGAACCATAGAAATAAAAATCGGAATAACGGAAAGTATACAGAGTGCGATACCGATAATGGTGTTTCTTGAATATTTTGCCGAGGATTTTTCTTTTGCTTCTTTAACTATTCCCGAAACGCCGTAAGCCGTTTCAAAAGGTTCTGATTTCAAAAAATCATATTTTTTCAGCTTAAATCCGCTTGAAATGAACATAATGACCGCAACCGCAACCATCATCATAAGAACGCATAAGCCTATTCCTGTCGCCGCATTTTCTGAAATATTGTATTTTTCAAGCTCCGACATTCCCGCAAGAAGTATAAGACAAACCGGAGATAAAATACAAAGTAAAGTTCCGAACGCAACGGGCAAAGCGGACTGTTTTTTGAGCTCTATGTACTCATTTGCCTCTTCAACCGAAATTTTTCTCTTTATTTCGGGATAGCTTTCTGAAGTATCGGTATTTGAAAATTCCTCGGTCTCGATTTCATCTTTAATAAGGTAATCCGTCGTTACACCGAAAATATCGCTAAGCTTAACAATCTTATCCATATCGGGAATAGCCTGCGTGCTTTCGTATTTTGAAACCGACTGCCTGCTTACTCCGAGTTTGTTCGCAAGCTCCTCCTGCGACCAGCCGTTCTTTTTTCTTAAATTGATTATTTTGTCTGCAAGAATCATAAATTTTTTCCCCTTTTCTGCGGAGGGTTTCTTCCGCCTTTCTATGCTCTCAGTATACCGAAAAGTCAGGTTGCACACAACCAACCCGACTTTGAAGTTTGTCAACCGTCAGTTGCAATTTGCGATTTTTCGGTACTTTTTCGTTTTCAGTCCGTAATATACGGCTCAGCTTTGTGAAAAATCTTTATGTCCACGAGTGCGTCGACAAAAGTTCCGTTTTCGGTGTACTCCTCAGAAAAAACTTTGCCGTCTTCTCTGATAAGGTTAAGCAATGCGGTCTTGTCATAGGGTATCAAAAGCTTTGCTCTTCTTGCCGTTTCGGGAAGATTTTTTGCAATGCAGGCTAAAAGTCTGTCAAATCCCTCTTTGTTCTTTGCCGATATTTTTACCGTCGTATCGTCTTCTTTTATGCTTTCGGGGTATTGCAGACAATCGCACTTGTTTAGAACATCTATAACGGGGATGCCCTCGCATCCAAGCTCCGCCAAAAGCTCTTTTGTGACCTTTGCCTGCTCTGCGGCGTCGTCCGAGCTTATATCCGAAATGTGAAGGATAATATCCGAATTTGCCGCCTCTTCAAGTGTGCTCTTGAACGCCTCGACAAGATGATGGGGGAGCCTGCTGATTAGCCCTACCGTGTCAACAAGCAGAACAGACCTTCCGTCTGGCAGTTCTATCGAGCGAGAGGTTATGTCAAGGGTAGCAAAAAGCTTGTTTTCGGCGATTACTCCTGCGTCCGTCAGAGCGTTCAGCAACGTTGATTTTCCTACATTCGTATACCCAACGATAGCCGCAGTGAGAACGCCGTCCTTTTTTCTTCTTGCTCTGTGAAGCTCTCTGCGCTTTTCAAGCTCTTTCAGCTCTGCTTCAAGAAATTCTATTCTTCGCCTTATGTGGCGCTTATCGGTTTCAAGCTTTGTTTCTCCGGGGCCTCTTGTGCCTACTCCGCCGCCTAAACGGGACATTTCAACGCCCTTTCCCGCAAGCCTTGGCAGACGGTATCTCTGCTGTGCAAGTTCAACCTGAATTCTGCCCTCCTTTGATAAGGCACGCTGAGCAAAAATGTCAAGAATGAGAGTTGTTCTGTCAATTACTCTTATGTCAAGTATATTTTCTATGTTTCTTGTCTGATTTGCGGTTAGCTCGTGGTCAAAAATCGCAAGATTTATCCCCATTTCTTCTATAATAGGTAAAGCCTCAGCAAGCTTTCCGTCTCCTATACAAGTAGCGCTGTCAAGAGCAGGTCGCTTCTGCGTGAGTATAGCCGCAACTTCTACTTCTGCCGTTTTGGCAAGCTCTTTCAATTCTTCAAGTGAACGCTCGTTATCAAAGTCGCCCGTATCGACGGATACAAGCAGCGCTTTTGTTTCTGTGGCGGTGTTATCGGTCATATTCATATTCCTTTCGCTTTGATTGCATAAAATCAATATACTTTATTTTATTGTTAAAGTCAATAGATTTGTTTCCCGTTTTTTATGTATTATGCAAGAACGGCATTTTTCAAATATGGTTGAAAAGTCCGTCAGATTCTTGTCTAGTTGTTCTAAGTAAT
>CAMGJS010000096.1 GCA_946056455.1 uncultured Clostridia bacterium
GTGAACGAAAAAGCACAGTGCGTTTCTGCCGAGGAGGTTTATCGCTTTGCGACAGCAAACGGCGCAAAGGCTCTTTCTCTTGATGATACGGGCGAGCTTAAAGTCGGCAAAAAGGCTGATATTATTCTTCTGGATTTAAATTCGCCGTCCTTAAATCCCCATAACAATCTTGTTTCGGCTCTTTCTTATTCGGCAAACGGCTCTGAAACCGACACAGTTATCATTGACGGAAAAATCGTAATGAGAAAAAAAGAACTCCTCACCATAGACGAGGAGAAGCTGTACTTTAATGTCAATAAGATTATGGAAAGGCTTTCAAATTAAAAAAACAAAAATTCCGCCGCACAAAAGCGACGGAATTTTTTCTTTTTTGGTTACGCCTCAACGGGAGCGCCAACAGGACAAGTACCTGCGCAAGCACCGCAAGAAATGCAAGCTGCTTCGTCGATAACATATTTTCCGTCGCCTTCAGAAATAGCGCTAACGGGACATTCAGCGGCACATGCTCCGCATGAAATGCATTCGTCTGAAATTTTGTATGCCATTTTAACAGCACCTCCTCTTGAAAGTTACAGCGAAAGGCGTTGCCTATCGTCATACCCTAATTGTAACATATTTTCTGAAAAAATCAAGTGTTTTTTTATGGTTAGACATATATCACGAAAATTCGCGGTTTTCAGTCCTTTTTATCGGCAAAGAATTTTTTGGACAATTTCTCTGTCACCTTTATTATGGGGACATACAAAGCGAGCATAAGAAAGAAATTCCCCACGCCGTGAACAATGTCCCACGATATACCTGCCACCCACCACGAGAAAGCATAGGTTATTCCGTTTTTTATTCCGCCCTCCAAGGCTCCGATTATTATGTAGGGAAAACTGCATAAAAACCCGAACAAAAACCCAAAAACCGATGAGAACACCGACCAGAATATCACCGACTTGTTTTTTCTGAAAAGATATGTCATAAGGGCGATCAACGGGAAAATATAGAGATACATGAACCACCATAACCCAAAGCCGTAAATAACGCCCTCAATGAGAATAAATGCAGGGATAACGGGAATTATTCGCTCTTTGAAAAAAAGTGTGAAAATAATTATCCAGAAGGTTGTCAGCTCAATATTGGGAAGAAAGCTGAGTGCAAGCTTTGATACCTCGATAACGGCAAGCATCATCGCAAAAAGGGTAATATCCTTTACTGTCAGCTTTTTCATTTGGTGTATTCTATCTTAAACGAGTCGCCGTCCGTAACGGGTTGGCTGTCAATGCCGTAGTTGCAGTATTCATCGTTGATATAAAACGCCCAGTATGAGCCGTCAACATTAAAGTCCGCCGTTTCGCCGTTTACGACCGTCACCATAAGACCGTATTCGCTCTCGTTGCCTGAGAAGGTAAGTCCCTCTGTTTCCTCCATCACCTGACGCAAAAATTCTGCGTCTGTCTTTGTTGTGTATGTCACCGTCTGCTTTTTGCTGTCAACAACGGAGATAGTTATTGTCTTTGAACCTTTTTCGCCTTTGGGGGAGAATACAAGCATAACCGTGACAAGAACAGCCACAAGAGCTATGGGGATAAGGAGAAGAAACCATTTTTTATTGAATTTTTTGCTTTCGTTCATTTTTAAAACCTCTTTTACACTGAATATACTTTTCTTGCAATATCAACTGTCGCCTTTGCGTCCTTTGCGTAATAGTCCGCACCGATTTTTTCTGCATATTCGGGGGTGAGTACCGCTCCGCCCACAACGATTTTACATTCGGGCTTGACTTTTTTCACAAGCGCTATCGTTTCTTCCATTGATTTTAAGGTTGTGGTCATAAGAGCCGAAAGTCCCACAAGCTTTACATCGGGGAGCACCGCCGCATCTGCAACCGCCTGATAATCCACATCCTTGCCAAGGTCAATAACATCAAAGCCGTAGTTTTCAAGCAGAACTTTTACGATATTCTTTCCTATGTCGTGAATGTCTCCCTTTACCGTTGCAAGAACGACCTTTCCCTTTGAAACGGAAGAACCCTCCTTGCTCATCTTTGATTTTATCACCTCAAAGGCGGCTTGCGCTACTCCCGCCGAGAGAATAAGCTGAGGCAGAAAAATCTTTCCGCTTTCAAAGTCCGCACCCGTTTTGTCAAGGGCGGGGATAAGCATATTATCCACAATCTCCATAGAGTCGGTAGTCAGGAGTAGCTTTTCGGTAATGAGCGCACCCTCGTGCTTTAAGCCGTTCTGCACAGCAAACAGAAGTCCTTTTGCCGAAACATCAAGCGTTCCCGAGGTTGTGGGCTTTGGAGCTGTATCCGTATTGTTGTAGGCGTCTATAAATTCCCTTGCGTTTTCGTCAATGTTGGCAAGTAGCTTATACGCTCTTACAGCACCCGTCATCGAGGGGACATTCGGGTTTATTATCGGCAGGTCAAGTCCGTGAGAAAGACATATCTGCAAAAAGTTGCTGTTTATCAGCTCTCTGTTCGGCAGTCCGAATGAAATATTCGACACTCCGAGTACAGTATGAAGTCCCAGTTCATTTTTTACTCTGTTAAGAGCCTTTACGGTTTCCATAACTCCCGCTTGCTCGGCAGAGGCGGTGAGCGTCAGGCAATCTATAAAAATATCTCTTTTCGGGATACCCATATCAATCGCTCTTTGCATAATCTTTTCGGCAATCTTAAAGCGGTCGTCGGCTTTTTTTGGTATTCCGTTTTCGTCAAGGGTGAGCCCCACAACAGAAGCGCCGTATTTTTTGACTATGGGAAGAATTGTCTGCAAGGATTTTTCCTCGCCGTTAACGGAATTGACAATAGCCTTTCCGTTATAGACGCGAAGTGCCGCTTCAAGCACCTCGGGGATTGTAGAGTCAATCTGCAACGGCAGGTCTGTCACGCTCTGAATAGCCTTTACAGTTTTCACCATCATCGCCTTTTCGTCAATATCGGGAAGTCCCACATTGACATCGAGAATGTCCGCTCCTGCGTTTGCCTGCTCTATCGCCTGACTTAAAATATAGTCGATATCGCCTGATTTCAAAGCCTCTTTAAAGCGTTTTTTGCCCGTTGGGTTGATACGCTCACCGATAATTCTCGGCTGATTTATTACTGAAACCTTTGAAGAAGAACACACCGCCGAGGGAATGTTTATTTCCCTTTCTGTCGGCTTTTTGGTCGAAAGAATATCGTTGAGTGCTTTTATATAGTCGGGGGTAGTTCCGCAACAACCGCCGAGTATTCTTACTCCCACATCGGCAAATTCCGACGCAGACTCTGCAAATTCCGAGGGAGTGACATTGTATAGATTTGTCACGGGGTCGGGAAGTCCCGCATTAGGCTTTACCGCAACGGGCAAGGTTGTGTACTCACAGATTTCCTTTACAATGGGAAGAAGCTCACGAGGTCCTAAAGAGCAGTTCACTCCCACAGCGTCTACTCCAAGACCTTCAAGGGTGAGTGCCATTGCCGAGGGCAGACAGCCCGAAAAGGTTCTGCCGTTCTGCTCAAAGGTCATTGTACAGATTATGGGCTTGTCCGAATTTTCCTTTGCGGCAAGAACAGCCGCTTTTATCTCATAAAGGTCGGTCATCGTTTCAAGAACGATAAGGTCTGCGTCCTTTCCTGCAATGACTTCTTCCTTGAAAATGTCATAAGCCTCTTCAAAGGTCAGCGTTCCCGTCGGTTCAAGGAGCTGTCCTATGGGACCTATATCGAGAGCGACAAAGGCTTCCCTTTGTGATTTTTTCACTGCATTTTTTGCAATATTTACTCCTGCGCCGATTATTTTTTCAACGCTATGCCCCGAAGATGACAGCTTATATCTGTTTGCACCGAAGGTGTTTGCATATACAATATCTGCGCCCGAATTTATATAGCCTCTGTGAATATCCTCAATTATTTCGGGGGAGGTGAGATTTAAAAGCTCAGGTATGTCGCCCGTTTTAAGTCCGCTTTTCTGGAGCATTGTGCCCATAGCGCCGTCAAGTATGAGAAAATCCTTTTCTGAAAGTATCTTTTTAATATCCACAATGTGAACCTCTCTTTCTGAAAGCACAACTGTCCTTCATATTGCAGGTGATACACCCTCTCTTTTTTGGGGGCAGAGGAGTATCCGAAACGCCCATAACCGAAGTCACCGATTTTATCGGAGTGAGCAGCATTGTATCGCCCGAGGTGTAAAGTCCGATTTTTTTCTGCGCGTCAAGCAAAGACAAAAAATCCTTTTGAATGTTTATGTCAAAATCGCCGTAGCCGGGAGCGTATCTCCAGGTGAAAAATCCCTTTTCAAAACGGCTTTTTATCTCGTTTTCGGCAAGCGCGCATACTTCTTCAACAGCGGCAGAGGCGAGAGCGTCCGTCACAACAGCCTTTGCCATATTCTCAATCTGCAATTTTCTTATCAGCCTGTCAACGCCCGAGCCGAGAGTCGCGGCGATAAGGTACGCTCCCTTGCAACTGTCAAGGTGAGAGAAAATGTCGTTTCCTTCAAAAACAAGATTTGCATCTTTAAGATAAACTTTTTTATCCGAAAAAGAAATGTCAAAATATCTGTATGTGAACTTAGGAGAGAGAACAGAAAGAAGTTCCTTTTCACATTCGTCAATAAGGGGAGCTAAATCTTCCCTTGCTTTTTCGCTGTTGCAGGCAAGGTAGCGCAACGCTTCTTCTCTGTTGATTTTTTCTATCTTTATCATTTAAAAACACCCGAAACTGCCGCAAGTATTCTCTCTGCAATGTAAGGGTTATTCATAGTATAAAGGTGAATACCGTCAACGCCCGAAGCGACAAGGTCAACAATCTGGTCAACGGCATAGGCAATACCTGCGTCACGCAGAGCCTCGGGGCTGTTTTCGTATCTTGCCATAATTCTTGTGAATTTTGCGGGCAGACTTGCTCCGCACATTGAAACCATTCGCTCAATGGACTTTTTGTTTGTTACGGGCATAATTCCTGCCTCAATGGGAGCGGTCACTCCTGCTATTCTCGCTTTTTCAAGAAAGCTGTAAAAAAGCTCGTTGTCAAAGAAAAGCTGGCTCATAAAATGCTCGGCGCCCACATCCTGCTTGTGTTTAAGCTTTTTAATATCGGTGATAATATCGGGCGAATCGAGGTGACTTTCGGGGTAGCAG
>CAMGJS010000097.1 GCA_946056455.1 uncultured Clostridia bacterium
CACATAATTTTTATTATTGCGCAATTTAATTATATCACTCTCTTTTATTTAAATCAATAAAAAAGTCGGCTTTACAACCGACTATTTTTATTATTTGAGTTCTACAATGGTAACGCCATCTTCGCCTTCGCCGTAAACTCCGAGTCTGAAGCTTTTTACAGAAGCATTTCTTTTAAGCTCAGCGTGAACAGCATTTCTCAAAATACCTGTTCCTTTGCCGTGGATAACAGTAACCAATCCTACTCCTGACATCACAGCTCCGTCGATAAAGCGTTGAAGTTCAAAAACTCCTTCATCAGCGGCTTTTCCTCTAATGTCAAGTTCAAGCTCAACCTTTCTTGTGACCTTACTTTGAACGCCTTTTTTGGATATTCCTTTGTTTTTCATAGTATTTGAAGATTTTTGTTGTTCTACAAGTCTTAATTTTGAAATATTGACCTTAGTTTTCATTATTCCTGTCTGAACAAAGACATTTCCGCTTCCATCAACCTCGCCTGCAACGATACCATTTTTATCAATATCGGTGATATAGACGGTATCCCCTCTTTTTAAAGGTCTTGGCAACTTATAATCATTTTCTTTTTTGGTGACAGGGTTAGCCTGTTTATACATATCATTAAGCGCCGATTTAGCCTTGCTTTTTGCGTTAGCAGTAAGAGCAGAAAAATTTGATTTTTCCTTTTGTTTTCTGATACTGTCAAGCTCGTCCAATAGCTCATCTGAGCGTTCCTGAACACTTTCCACGATATGCATAGCCTTTATTCTTGCGTTTTCAAGCTCTTTTTCATAATTATCATCAATGAGCTTTTTCTTTTCGTCAATTTCTTTCTTTGTAACTTCAAGCTCGGATTTAAGCCTTTTTGCATCATTATTGTTATTTTCAAGCTCAGACCTTAGTTTTTCAAGATTTTCAAAAATATTTTCAAATCTTTTATTATCTTCGCTGACAAGAGATTTTGCATACTCAATTATATCGTCAGGTATTCCAAGTTTCGAGGATATCGCAAAAGCGTTCGATTTACCCGGAGAACCTACAATCAGCTTATAGGTAGGTCTTAATGTTGCAATATCAAATTCACAGCTTGCATTTTCTACATTTTCAGTGTCAAGAGCATACAGCTTTATATCCTGGTAATGAGTAGTAACCATCAGCTTTGTGCCCTTATTCTTCAGATTTTCAATTATAGATATTGCAAGCGCCGAGCCTTCAACAGGGTCTGTTCCCGAACCTAATTCATCAAGAAGAACAAGAGATTGCTCATCGGATTTTCTTATAATCTCCGCAACTCTGTTCATATGAGAAGAAAAAGTCGAAAGACTTTGTTCAATGCTCTGCTCGTCGCCTATATCAACAAGGACATTTTTAAAAACAGTAATAACGCTTCCGTCATCTGCCGAAATCATAAGACCGCACATTGTCATCAAAGTCAAAAGACCTACTGTTTTGAGAGAAACAGTCTTTCCACCCGTATTGGGACCTGTTATAATAAGCGCATTATAGCTTTCGCCAAGTGAAACATTTATCGGAACAGCCTTATTCTTTTCGATAAGAGGATGTCTCGCCCTTTTTAATACAATCCTTCCATCATCGGTTATATCAGCCACAGAGCCTTTCATATCCGCCCCAAGATTTGCTTTTGCAAAATAAAGGTTAAGTTCTGAGATATACGATGTATTTTTTATAAGCTGTTCAGCAAAAGCACCGCATTCTTCAGATATTTCTTTAATAATACGCTCGATTTCTTCTTGTTCAAGGCTTTTGAGCACACGAATGCTGTTATTTTCTTCAACAACAGCCATAGGTTCGATAAAAAGCGTTGAACCGCTCGATGAAACATCGTGGACAAGTCCTTCGACATTATTTTTATGTTCTGCTTTAACGGGAAGAACATATCTGCCGTCACGAATAGTTACAATATTTTCCTGTAAACTTTTCTGAACAGACGATGACTTAATCATCTTGTCAAGGTGCTCCCTGACCTTCATTCCCGACTGAATAATCTTTCTTCTTATTTTTGCCAGTTCATCGCTTGCGGTATCAGCAATTTCTTCTTCAGAAAGAACAGAAAGCTCTATCTTCTTTTCAAGACCTTTATTCGGAACAATAGAGCTGAAAAGATAAGATAAAGTATTTTCAGTTTCAGAGCATTGCTTGTACCATTCCGTAATCTCTCTGCATTGCATAAGAAGATAACGAACATCAAGCATCTCCTTTAATGAAAGCTTCCCTCCCGATGAAGCCCTTTCAAGAATTTCAGACATATCCTTGTAATTATAAAATGGAGGGGTTCCAAATTTGCAAGATAACTCAAAAGCGTCGGAAGTTTTATTAAGTTCTTTTTTTACAGTATAAAAATCGGTCGACGGCTCTATACTAAGAGCCATTTCTTTCGTTATGGGATTTGAAGCCATATCAGAAAGCATATTAAGTATTTTATGTAATTCAAGCGTTTTATAGTTGCTATCCATTAAATGTATTCTCCAATTCCTTGTAAAAATCAAGTGTTTTAAAATTCCTTTCCGTGTGAGAAAGAATATATTTTTCAGTAATTTGTGAAAGATTCTTCTGAGCGTTATCGGATAACTTAAACGACCAAAGCTTTTCAAAATCAGTAAGACATATATATCTTATTGCGTGAAGGACAGAAGAATTGATTTCAACAGCATCCCCTGCCCTGTTATAGCAATTTTCGCAAAAAATCATTCCCTTATCTATTTTAAAATACATAACGGGAGTCTGATAGCAAAGGCAGGAATGACATGCTAAAATATCGGGCATCATTCCGATTTCAGACACAAGTCTGAGTTCAAAAATCGACTTCAAAAGACATTTTGGATGTTTCCCCTCTTCAAGAAAATAAAGGGTGTTAAGAAAAAGTCTTGTGACCGAATTCGCACTCTGTTCCGAGGTTATTGTGTGAAGAATAATTTCGCAAAAATATGACGCAAGCGCAAAGCTTTCAACATCTAATCTTAAATTATAAAATATATGAACAGGTTCTGCGCTGTTTATATAGTATCTGTCGTTTTTCTTATTAAGGCAAAATTTTGAATAAGCAAAAAGCTGGGCCGACGAAAAGCTTTTGCTTGTGATTTTTTTCACTCCCTTAGCAGAAAGCTCAATAACTCCCAGATCCTTGGTTAAAACATCGATAAACTTGTCGTTTTCTCCGATACTACGCTCACGAATTACTATTCCGTATGTTGTTATCAGCATTGTTCATATCCTCGTTTGTGGTACCGACAGCGTCAGATAATGACGCACTGTATTTTAAATAATCAGAAATCTTACCGCTTCTATAAAAAGTATCCCATAACTCTTCCATATATTTTGACCTCCGCAATGATATTGTAATAAGAGTATATCACGCAAGACAAAATATATAAGTCGAAATAGAGGTGTAATTATTTCCTGAAATCAAGTCCGAAGTTTTTGATTATTCCTTCTCTGTTCCGCCAATCCTCCTTAACTTTTATCCAGCATTGAAGGTTGACTTTTATCCTGAAGAATTCTTCAAGCTCTTCTCTTGCAAGAGTCCCTATCTTTTTGAGCATACTTCCGTTTTTTCCAATTATAATGCCTTTATGAGACTCTCTTTCGCAAAAAATAGTTGCAGTAATATCAAGAAGGTCTTTATCATTTCTTTCTTTCATTTCCTCAACCGTAACAGCAATTCCGTGAGGAATTTCATCGCTTAAAAGAATAAGCAGTTTCTCTCTTATTATTTCCGCGGCAAGAACGCGTTCATTCTGATTGGTAATAGCGTCATCAGGAAAATAATGAGGTCCGTCAGAGGCATATTTAGAAACCTCTTCAAGAACAAGGTCCACCCCATCGTTATTTTTTGCGCTGATTGGTATTATGGCAGAAAAATCATAAAGTTCAGATATTTCCTTTATTTTTTCGGCAACAACCTTCTTATCAACGAGGTCTGTCTTATTAAAAAGCAAAATAACGGGAGAATGTGTATTTTTAACCCTTTCTGCAATAAGCTTGTCCTGTTCCCCGATTTTTTTGGATACATCTAAAATAAAAATAATAGCGTCAATATCAACAACAGACTGCTTAACGGCATTATTCATATGCTCACCGAGTTTATTCTTTGTTTTATATTGAACTCCCGGCGTGTCCATAAAAACATACTGAATATCGCCTTTTGTCAAAACTCCCGATATTCTTGTTCTCGTCGTCTGGGGCTTATCGCTTACCATTGCAATTTTTTCTCCGACAAGAGCATTCAGCAACGATGATTTTCCGACATTTGCCCTGCCTATTATAGTTACAAAAACATTTTTACTTTCCATTTGCTATACCGTTTCCTTGTTATCAGTAAATGTGCTGTCCCTTGAAATACCAAGATTATCAAGTATAAATTCCTGCTTTTCTTTCATAATTGTTTCATCAAGCGGAGATTTTTCGTGGTCATATCCTAAAAGATGAAGCATTGAATGAACTGTCAGAAATCCCACTTCCCTTTCAAGAGAGTGACCGTAAAGCTCAGCCTGCGACATAGCGGTCTGCAACGAAATAACAACATCTCCCAAAAGGCACATTCCTGTTTCGTTATTAATATCGTATTTTCCGTCATCAGACAATGGAAAAGAAAGAACATCGGTTACCCTGTCCTTATTGCGATACATTTTATTGAGAGACCTTATATCCGCGTTGCTTACAAATGAAACGCTAACCTCAGCGTCCTTATCAAAACCTTCACTTTTAAGTACCGCCTGACAGCATTTTCTAATCAGAAGTCTTATACCTGTAGGGACCTTAACATCCTTTTGATTGTTTCTTACATAAACTTTAACCTTAGGCATCGCTATCTTTCCTTTCTGAATTATACTTTTCATAAGCCTTTATTATATCCTGAACAAGCTTATGTCTTATTACATCGACATCCGAAAACTTTATTATCTCTATTCCCTCAATATTTTTCAATACCTTTGTTGCCTCAATAAGACCTGATTTCTTCTTATCGGGCAAATCTATCTGAGTAACATCACCCGTAACAACAATCTTGCTGTTAAATCCCAGTCTTGTCAGGAACATTTTTATCTGTTCGCGCGTTGTATTCTGACCCTCATCCAGAATTATAAATGCA
>CAMGJS010000098.1 GCA_946056455.1 uncultured Clostridia bacterium
AAATACGCTAACTATTTTTATGGGAGGATTTTTTATGAGAATTCTTTATGCTTCAAGCGAGGCTTTGCCCTATATCGCTTCGGGCGGACTTGCCGATGTTGCAGGCTCTCTTCCTGCGGCTATAAATAAAGCAGGTCACGATTGCCGTGTGGTTATGCCCCTTTACAAAAACATCAAGTGGGAGCTTCGTGAAAAGCTCACATTCATAACTAACTTCACCGTTGATGTTGCGTGGAGAAAGCAGTACTGCGGAATTATGAAGGGCGAGGTAAACGGCGTTACATACTACCTTATCGACAACGAATACTACTTCGGCAGAGACGGTCTTTACGGCTTTTATGACGATGCAGAAAGATTTGTCTTCTTCTCAAGAGCAATTCTTGAAATGTTAAAGCACATCGACTTCAAACCGCAGATAATCAACTGTAACGACTGGCAGACGGCTATGGTGCCCGTTTACTATTCGACAATTTATCGTTATCAGATGGGCTATGACGACATCAAAACAGTATTCACAATACATAATATTCAGTATCAGGGTAAATACGGTCTTGAACTCGTAAGCGAGATTTTAGGACTTCCTATGTATCACGCAAGCGTTGTTCAGTATGACGGTTGTGTTAATATGATGAAGGGCGCTATCGAGTGCGCCGATAAGATTACGACCGTTTCTCCCAGCTACGCGTGGGAAATTCTTGACCCGTGGTACTCTCACGGTCTTGACAGAGCGCTTGCAAACAAGCAGTATAAGCTCTGCGGATTTTTGAACGGTATCGACCTTGTAAGATACAACCCCGAAACTGACCCCTGCATTCCCGCAACATACTCCGCAAAGGACAAAAAAGGCAAGGCAATATGCAAGAAACAGCTTCTTGCCGACCTCGGCTTGCAGGAGGGCAACGAGCCTGTTATCGGAATGGTAACCCGTTTCGTTTCACATAAGGGTATCGACCTTGTTAAGTATGTTTTCGGCGATATTATGAACCTCGGATATAAGTTTGTTATTTTAGGCTCGGGCGAAAAGATTTACGAAGATTTCTTCAAGGAAATGGCTTGGCGTTATCCCGACAGAGTAAGTGCTACAATCGGATTCTTCCCCGACCTTTCAAAGAGAATTTATGCAGGCTGTGATATGTTCCTTATGCCGTCCCAGAGCGAACCCTGCGGACTTGCACAGATGATTTCCTGCCGTTACGGAACTATTCCGATAGTCCGTGAAACAGGCGGTCTCCGTGACTCTATCCACGACGCAGGCGGAAAGGACGGAAACGGCTTTACATTCAAGACCTATAACGCACACGATATGCTCGGCGCTTGCCAGAGAGCAAAGGACTACTACGACAAGAAGCCTCAGTGGGGCAAGCTTGTCACACACGCTATGCAGTGCGATTTCAGCTGGGATAGGTCGGCAGAGCTTTATCTCGGACTTTACCGTGAGCTTACGGGCGAATACTAATGGACGAAAAGCGGTTTAAAAAATTTGTCATAGCGTATATAATAAACATTTCGGTAATCGCGATAGGCGTTGTTCTGATGATTATGGCGACAAACGGCGTCATTCCCGATATTTTCAGAAAAATCGCGCTTGTCGCCGTTATCGCAGATGTTATCCTCTTCGGCAGATTTGCCGCAGGGTATAAAAGATAAAAAAAATCCCGAACCTTAATCGGTTCGGGATTTTTCTTTTAGTTCTTTATCTGCGTTGAAACAAGGCTTTCTCCGCAATAGATTTTTCTCAGCTTCGGTTTTTCTATCTTGCCCGTGGGGTTACGGGGAACATCCGCAAAAATAATCTTGTGCGGTCTTTTGTACCTCGGCAACTTCTGGCAGAATTCGTTTATGTCGTTCTCGGTGCAGGTTGAACCTTCTTTCAAAGAAATTATCGCCGCCGCGATTTCACCGAGTCGCTTGTCGGGCAGACCTATTACCGCAACATCCTTTATATCGGGGTGACTGCGAAGAAAATCTTCAATCTGAACGGGGTAGAGGTTTTCTCCTCCGCTGATGATGACATCTTTCTTTCTGTCAACAAGATAGATAAATCCGTCCTCGTCCTCTTCTGCCATATCCCCCGTGAAGAGCCAGCCGTCCTTTAATGTTTCTGCGGTAGCCTTTTCATCGCGGTAGTAGCACTTCATCACGCCGGGACCTTTTACGCAAAGCTCGCCGACTTCGCCTCTCTCGACGGTTTCTCCGTCCTCGTCAACGATTTTTACTTCCCATCCATAGCCAGGGACGCCGATTGCTCCTACCTTGTGGATATTTTCTACTCCGAGATGAACGCAACCGGGGCCTATCGACTCCGACAGACCGTAGTTCGTGTCGTACTGATGATTGGGGAAAACCTTTTTCCACCTTGCGATAAGCGACGGCGGAACAGGTTGTGCACCTATGTGCATAAGTCGCCACTGCGACAGTCTGTAATCGGATAAATTCACATCGCCTCTGTCGATAGCGTCAAGAATATCCTGCGCCCAGGGAACAAGCAACCAGACTATTGTGCAAAGCTCGTCCGAAACGGTCTGCAAGATAGTTTTCGGACTAACCCCCTTTAAGATGACCGCCTTTGAGCCTGAATAAAGACTTCCGAACCAGTGCATTTTTGCACCCGTGTGATAAAGGGGAGGAATACAGAGGAACACATCGTCCTTTGTCTGACCGTGATGATTCTGTTCAACCTTTGCAGAATGCATAAGGCTTTCGTGATTATGTAAAATTGCTTTGGGGAACCCCGTTGTGCCCGAAGAAAAATAGATAGCCGCGTCGTCCTCGTCCGAAAGCTTTATGTCGGGAGAAGTTCCCGAATAATTGCATACAAGACCGTCATAATGCTCGGCGAATGAGGGACACCCTGCACCGACATAGAAAAGAAGTCTGTTCTTGCTTATTTCCTCGGCGATTTCTTCAATTCTGCCGATAAATTCAGGTCCGAACATCAGAATGTCAACTTCTGCAAGGTCAAGGCAGTATTTTATCTCGTCCGAGGTATATCTGAAATTCAAGGGGACAGCAAGCGCGCCCGTTTTGAGTATACCGAAATAAATGGGCAACCATTCAAGGCAGTTCATAAGAAGAATACCGATTTTGTCGCCCTTTTTGACGCCCCTTTGCAAAAGCATATTTGCAAAGCGGTTTGCCTTTTCGTCAAATACCTTCCAGGTGATCTCTCGTCTGTAATGACAGACGGGGTTAGGCTCAATAAGCTCGTATTCTTTCCAGGTGACGCGCCTTTTTTCTTTTATTTCAGGGTTTACTTCCACAAGCGCAACATCGTCACCGAAATCTTTTGCGTTTCTTTCAAGCAGTTCTGTAATAGGCATTTTAAAAGTCCTCTCAATCTGTATTTTCATTTTTCATAAATTTTCTTAAAATAAAAACAATAATCGTTTCAACATAAGAAGCACACAAAACCGGAAAACCTGAAAAGAGTGCCACCGACACAGCTACCATTAAAACTAATGCCATCAATGCCGCAATAAATCCAATTATAATTCCGTAAGAATACAATATTGAACAGCCAACATCGGATATGATATCAAAAGAAGACATACAAATCTTATAAGCGATCCACGCCAACAAGGCGATTAAAGCGGGAGGAAAAAGTATGTAGTACAAAATGCGATTTATAAGTTTTTCTATTTTTTCACCGATGGAAATTACTTTTTTACTGACATATTGACCAAAAAAAGACGATACTATAATTGCAACTATGAGGTAGGAAAGGATTTGAATGTTCGGAATAAAATCGGTTGTAAAGAAAAGAACGATTACCGATACAGTTAAAAACACAGCTGATATTACTGCCGCAATTTTATATTCTTTTGTCATATATCTTTCACCTGCTCTTGTCAATGATAAAAGACTGCCATTTTAAAGCACAAAAACGCTTGAGCGTTAAAGTACCACACATATTATATCACAATACGACAATAAAGTAAATACCGAATTTACTCTTTGCAGTCCATAAGGATACTTGCCTTGAATCTTTCGTTTTCCGCCTCTGCGGAGTATGTTCCGCTGTATTTTTTCACCGTGTCCTTTATTATTTTTGTTCCAAGACCGTGCAAAAGTGCGTTGCTCTTTTTTGAGATAAGCTTTTTGGCATTTTTAGCGTCAAGACACGAGTTTTCACAGCATATTGCCACAGCTCCCTTTGAGCAGACGCAACTGAGCGATATTTCACGCTTCGCCCCCTCTGGCAGACGCTCGCACTCTTCTATTGCGTTGTCAAGCAGGTTTGTAAATATAGAAACAATATCCGTTGATTTTATCGAAAGCTTTTCGGGTAATTGCAAATTCACAGAAAAATCTATGTCCTTTTCTTTTGCAAGAGCCGCCTTGCAAAGAACTGCCGCATTGACAATATGATTTTCGCAGTATTCAATTCTCGGAACGGTGTATGAAGAAATAATCTCCTCGGCATAAGCGTTGAAAGCCTCTCTGTCGTTGTTTTCCGATAGTATTTTTAAAGTTGAAATATGATTCAGAATATCGTGATTGATTTTTCTTATTGCCTGCTGATTTTTTTGAAGCGATGAGTAGTATTCATACTGTATCTCGTTCTGCTTTTCAAGAAGCGCTTTTTCTTTTTTAAAGCCTGCGTCCTGCAAATATGTAAAAAGCACGGTAAGAAATACAATAAACGGAACAATTACAACAAAGAACACAGCCGCATAACCTATGTCTATATTCACTGTACTGCTTGTTGATGAGAACATAATAAGCCCTGGAATTTCAACAAAAACAAATCCGAAAGAAAAGATTATCTGAAATAATTTCGGCGGGTTATATATGTGGATAAGACGATTTGACAAAAATTTCAAAAGAACCATATACAGAATTGTCATACAAATTCTGCGGAAGATAAAATCAACGGCAGAACCTTTGTCAAAGTCGCCTACAACGCTGATTATAAAGCCTGTCAGATTGAAAACATCAAACAGAAAATACATAAGTTCAACAATAAGTGAACTGAAAAGCGACATAAAGAAATAATATGAAATAAACCGCCATTTTTCATCACTGTGATTTATTGCAACATAGAT
>CAMGJS010000099.1 GCA_946056455.1 uncultured Clostridia bacterium
AAAAGTCTGCGGAGGTTGTTTTAGTTGCAGTAATAAATAAGGTGCGACCTTATGCCCGAAAGCATTTCCTTGTAAAGCTCCGTTGCCGAGTCAATGGGCAAAGTCATCAACGGCTCGTTTAAAAAGGCGTTGAACGCAATGTCAAGGTCCTTTTCCTTTGCCGATTTCATAACGATTTTCTGGTTGAGAATCTGTCTTTGAGCCATCACAGCAAGTTCCTCGGGCAAATCTCCCGAAAGAACGGGCTTGACGCTGTTTTTTGCAAAAAGTGCATTAGTCTGAACAATAGCTCCCATCGGCAGATTTGTCGCCTGACCTTTGTTTATCGTGTCAACATTTGTAATAAGGTTCTTTTTACCAATCAAAGCCTTGATTATGTTGACAATATCCGTTCCGCCAAAACCGATTTTCAGCTCTGTTTCGCCGTTCATCAGCTTCTTAGCCGCGTCGGAAAGCTCTAATCTTCGGCGCTTCATATAGTTTGAATTGAGCATACCTATCTTCCACGCCGTCGCATTTTTTTGTGTAGAAAGATACCACGGCGGACAGCACTCGGCAACATGACGGTCGTCCGCTGCCGAAACTGCATTATAGCGCATAAACATATCAAACTTGACAAGATTTCCCGAAGCCTGAGGGTTATTCTTGAACTCGTTGGTGTGGCGCTCATATCCCATTTCTGAGAAATTTTTATTGAATTTGCGATAAATTTCCGTCACATCCAAGCCGTCATAGCTCATTTCGGTAAAGAACGAAAATCCGTTTATGCCCACAAGATTTGTCTTTATCTCTTTTCTATGTACCCGCGGAAGATTAGAGTCCTTTGAAACAAAGTCCGCGACAAGCTCCGCCGAGGCAAAAGGCTCGTTTGTTGAGCCGAAAGCCTTTATTTCAGGAAAGACATCATAAAGCGTCATAAGTGAAATGTTCATCGGGTTACTGAGGTTTATTACCCACGCATTCGGGCATTTTTTCTTTATCGCCTCGCCGATTTTCATCATCGCAGGGATAGTCCTCAAAGCGCGGATAATGGCTCCCGGACCTGCATTTTCTGCGGTACTCTGAACGATACCGAACTTTTCGGGCAGATATATGTCGTTTATTTTTTCGTCAAGAGTTCCCTCGGCAATGGATATGATTACAAAGTCAGCGTCGGTGAGCGCGTCGTCAAGAGTTTCAGCGGTTATGTAGACAATGTCGCTTTTGTTTCCCTCCTGCTCACGCATTTTGTTGCCTATGACCTCGTTTTCAAGCGCAGACTGCTTATCGGTGTCATAAAGCATAACTATTCCCTCTAATTCTTCGGCTGAAAGCGCACTGATAAACTGCCAGCCGAAGTTATGGGAGCCTCCTCCGATATATGCAATTCTGATTGAATTATTTTCAGACATAAAGCTTTCTCCAATCGTTAATTTACTAATACTATTATTGTCCATTTTGAGCGATTTGTCAAGCACTTGAAAACAGTAATAAAAAAGAGTACCGATTTTTCGGTACTCTCTTTTTATTATGTCATATCCTATTAGTAAAATTATTCCTTTACACCGCCGAGTGCAACTCCTGCTACTATGTATCTTGACAGGAAGCAGTATGCAATGATAAGAGGTACAACCGAAATTGCGATACCGCAATAGATTTTACCGTAGTCGGTAGCAAGACGGTCCGAAGAAAGGTTTTTGATCATCATCGGAAGTGTTTTCTTGTTAGCCGAAACAATGAGCATACTGGGTGTATAGAAGTTGTTCCAGTTAGCGATGAAGGTGAATATCGCCTGAACACCGATAGCCGGTTTAATCATCGGAAGACCGATTGATACGAAGGTTCTGAGTTCTCCGCAGCCGTCAATACGAGCGGCTTCAACTATTTCAAGCGGGAACGACGACCTGATGTACTGTCTCATATAGAATACAGTTGCAGGTGCAGCGATTGCCGGAATAATAAGCGGAAGGAACTTGTTATACATATCAATAGCAAGCATGAACTTGATGAAACCAACACCGGAAACCTGTGTAGGAACCATGAGAACTGCGAGAATGAATGTTGTTGCTGCATCTCTGAGTTTGAAGTCATAAACACAAAGACCGTAAGCAGTGAGAGCCGAGAAGAATACGCTGAGGATTGTTGCAGAGATAGTGATGATAGCACTGTTCTTGTAACCAACGAGAGCGTCAAAGGTTCTCTTCATTTCAGGAGATGAAAGGTTCTTGATGTTTTCAATGAGGTGTGTGCTGGGGATAAGTGAAACCGAACGCTGAATCTGTCCGTTGTCTCTTGTTGCGTTAACGATAACTATAACGAAAGGAAGAAGACAAAGGATAGTAAGAAGAACGCAAAGAATAAAGACAATTGCTGATTCAAGCTTAATCTTTAAAGTGTAGTTAGCGTCTGCCTTCGAGGTTTCGTATGTTTTTCTGTATTCTTTCTTATTCATTAGAAACCTGCGCCTCCTTTCAGCCTCTTAGCTTCTTTACGACGGCGCTTCTTTTCAGCTATCTCGTCCTTATCGGAGTTGATATAGAATACGATTGCGCCGAGTATACCGGTTATAATAAACAGGATAATGGAGGCGGCAGCCGAACGACCATAGTCTCTGGTTGCGCCGGAATATCTTTCAAAGATATAAATCGCGATTGTTCTTGTGTACTTGTCGATATCGGTACCAACATTGAAGAGGTAAGGAACATCGAACATCTGCAAACCACCGATCATTGATGTAATGAACACATAAACGAGCATAGGTCTGATTGAAGGAACTGTAATGTGAGCAAATACCTGACCACTGTTAGCTCCGTCGATCTGAGCAGCCTCGAAAAGGCTGGGGTTGATACCCATGATAGAAGCCATGAGCATTACCATGGTGTTACCGAACCACATCCAAGCGAGGATGAAAGAAACAAGTCCGCGTTTAATCTGATATGTCTGAAGGAATGTAATAGGTTCCTGAATCCAGCCCCATGAGAGAAGGATCTGGTTAACAGGGTTATACTGTGTTTCGCCGAAAAGTGAGAGGAAAAGTGTTGCAACTGAAGCTGCTGTAATGATATTCGGCATATACATTACCACTTTGAAAAATCCCTTGCCGGGTACATGAAGTCTGTTATCTGTAAACCATACAGCTAAAAGAAGCGACAATGCAATCTGCGGGATAAAGTTGCAGATCCAAAGGATCAGAGTGTTTCCGATAGCCTGGAAGAATTGTGTTCTAACGGGGCTGTCGATGAAAAGAAGGTCCTTGAAGTTCTCGAATCCGACATAGTACATTTCTGCGTCAACAGCAGTACCGGCTGCGCGGAAGGTGCTTATGTAGAAAGTATAAAGCAGCGGATAAAGTGAGAAAATGAAGTAAACCAGGAAGAAAGGCAAAATGAACATGTATCCGTACTTAGCGTAACTAAGTCTGCGGATTCTTCTGTTTGCCGCTGAAGCCATCATATTCACGCTCCTCAAATGGAAATATTAGGGTAAAAAGTATACTTTACGGGACAGATTTACTCTGTCCCGTACAGCATATTAAAGAATATTTAGTTAGTCTGACTTAATTACCAGTTAAGGTTAGGAAGTGCAGCCTGTACGTTATCTGTGAATGCCTTGATAGCATCGTCGATTGAAGCGTACTTACCTGTAGCGTAGTCAACCATTACAGGGTTAAGAGCTGACTTGATTGTGCCGTCGTATTCACCGATGTTCATAGCGGGAACATTGTCAGCAGCGGGAGCAAAGTAAGCGTAAGAATCCTGACCGCCGAGGAGAGGGTTAGCATAACCGCCGTTAGCAACGATGTTCTTAACAGCTTCCTTGTTGTTTACGAATGTACCTGTTGCCTCAGCAAAGTGAGTCATTGTGTCTGTATCAGCGCAGAAGTATCTGATGAAGTCAGCAGCGAGGTTCGGGTTGTCAGTTGTTGAAGAAACTGCAAGCCATGTGCCGCCCCAGTACCAACCAGCAGGACCTTCTGTGATGTTCCACAGTCCGTATGAAGGACCATCTACGCCGCCTGCAGCGTCGATAAGGATACAACCTTCAAGACCCCAAGCACATGTGAACATACCCATTGTTGTTCCGTCCTGTCCACGGCCATACCATGAAGCATCCCATGTCTTAGCGTTTGTATCGATGTAACCATTGTCAGCGAG
The DNA here is from genome assembly GCA_946056455.1 of uncultured Clostridia bacterium. Lineage (GTDB taxonomy): Bacteria > Bacillota > Clostridia > Oscillospirales > Ruminococcaceae > RGIG4131. Next base: position 4,134 of record CAMGJS010000099.1, read on the forward strand.
TGTCTTAGAGAGTTCAAGGAATTCCTTAACTTCGTCTGTAACAACGAACTTGTTGTCAACAACCCAATCCTGTTCACGAGCTGCTGAGAATACCTGCCAGAGTCCGCCGAGTGCAACTGACATTGTGCACTTTCCGCCTGAAGCTTCCTTAACCTTTGCAGCTGTGTCAAGGTATGTGTCCCAATCCTTAACGAGAGCCTGCATTTCGTCAGGAGACTTAACGCCGAGGTAGCTGTCAGCGAGGTCTGTTCTGTAAGCGTAAACGCCGGGGCAAGACTGCATTGAAACAGCCTTGAGAACGCCGTCAACTGTACCGATAGCCATTGTGTAGTCATAAGCGTTTGCAAATTCGTCAGCTGAGATTCCGATGTCAGCGAGTGTGCCGGCATATGAAGAGTTGAGGAATGTAAGAGCAAAGTCAGCTTCGAGAGCGAATACGTCGAGGTCTTCGCCTGATTCCATGTAGTTCTGGAAGTAAGGTGTAGCCTCACCGCCGCCTACGCCGAAGTTTACAGGGTTGTAAGTAACGCCTTCGGGAAGACCCTTGTCAGCAACGTAAACTTTTTCGCCCCACTTAACGGGAACTTCGTCGTTCCATGACATAACAGTGAATGTATCACCTGTGTCAGCGGGAGCAGCGGGATCTGTAGCAACGGGATCATTTCCGCCAGCTGTTGTTGTTGTTGCGGGTTCGTGTCCGCCAGTCTTTCTACAACCAGCGAATACTGTAGCTGTCATAGCAAGAGCAGCTACGAGTGCGAGATTCTTCTTAAGATTCATGATAACTTCCTCCTTAATAATATATTATATTATCTTCTTAATAATATAATAGATGTGAGTTATATATTTATCACTGCGGACCGTT
>CAMGJS010000100.1 GCA_946056455.1 uncultured Clostridia bacterium
GTTTCGGCAAGAGAGATATTCTTTTCGATATAATCTTCAACTGTAAAATCCCCCGCCGCAAGAGGAAATTCCTTTGCCCAAATAAAAGCGTCCCCACCCATAGAATAAGCGCTTACTCCGCCGAATGCGGCTTTTCCGTAATAGTTGATAATATAATTGAGATATTCGTCAATATATACGGCGTCATCGGTTTTATCAGGTGTGAGGGAAAACTCGGAGCCCTTGTGGTTATATGTCTTTACCCATCTGTCTGACGGAGCCGCCTCTGAATTCAGCAAAGGACCGTTTGAGTCCGCAGAAACATATCCGAGCATAGGCAATGCGGCTATTGTAAATTCTATGCCGTTCTGCTTTGCCATAGTCATAAGTCCGTCCGCCGCAACGGCAGGGTCAAAGCTGAGACGGCTGTAACGGTCAGAGATATAATCGCGGTTTGACGCAAGATAGCTCTCGCCTGCATTTGAAAAATTATTTTCCCAGTTATATGTCATAAAATCGTTGCCTGCCTGATTTAGAGCAGTTGTCTTTAATCCCGAAAGAGAAGCGGTGTCATTTATGCCGTAAATATATTTGCTTATAGCTTTTCTGTCAAGATATGTGTCTACCGTTACATTTATTTCATATTTTTCATCGGCAAAAGTGTATTGCGCCGACGATAAAATCATTGCAAAAGCAGCAAAAAGGCAACACAAGGACTTAAAAAAAGTATTTTTTCGCATAACCGTCCTCCTTTTCTCATTCATTAAAAAATCGTGATATATTATATCACACGATAATCAAAAAGTCAAATAAAATACAGCGCCTGTATCGCTACAAACGCTGTTGATTTTTGTTATACTCCAAAAAGAAGCTCGGCATAGGTCGGGAACGGCCATATTTTTTCGGGTACTATAGTTTCCATCTCGTCAGCCGAAGCGCGAAGAGAGTTCATTGCAGGGATAATTTCATCACGGCAGAATTCGGCAAGCTTCAACGAGTAGTTGATTTTTGCAAATCCATCAAGCTTTTCTTCAAGAAGCTCTGTTTTTTGGAGAAGTTCGTCAGTGAGAACTGAAAGCCTTTCCGCAAGCTTTATTTCCGCTCCGCCCGAAAGACCTATCGCCTTTTTGGAAGATACTGTATCGCAAAGCTGTTTTGTAAATTCAATTCCTGCGGGAAGAATTTCTTTTCTTGCCATATCGGTCATTGTGAGGGCTTCGATATGAATGAGCTTGCTGTAATTTTCAATAAGTATTTCGTATCTTGACTGAACCTCGGACTTTGTGAAAATCTTGAACTTTTCAAACATCTTTATGTTCTTGTCATCGGTATAATGAGGCAGACAGTCAACGGTTGTCGGATAATTTTTAAGGCCTCTCTTTTCAGCCTCTTTTACCCATTCCTCAGAATAGTTGTTTCCGTTAAAGATAACCCTTTTATGCTCTTTGAGAGTTTCTGAAAGAAGCTTGCTGAGTTCTGTTGTAAAATCGTCAGCCTTTTCAAGACGGTCGGCAAACTCGCAGAGTTCTTCCGCCACTATGGTATTGAGCATAACATTTGCACAGGAAATAGAGTCCGCAGAGCCGAGCGAACGGAACTCAAACTTATTGCCCGTGAATGCAAAGGGAGAGGTTCTGTTGCGGTCGGTGGTATCTTTCGGGAAATTCGGGAGAGCCTCAACGCCTATCACGAATTCTTTTTTCTTATTGGACTTAATAAGCTTGCCGCTTTCAAGAGCCTCAACGATTTTTTCAAGCTCGTCGCCGAGGAAGATAGAAACTATCGCAGGCGGAGCCTCAGCCGCGCCAAGACGATGGTCGTTGCCTGCACTTGCAACGGAAATGCGCAGAAGGTCGGCATATTCATCAACGCCTTTGATTATCGCGCACAAAAAGGTCAGAAACTGAAAATTCCTGCTGGGAGAATTACCCGGTTCAAGAAGATTCTGACCATCGTTTGTGACAAGCGCCCAGTTATTATGCTTTCCGCTGCCGTTTACTCCTGCAAAGGGTTTTTCGTGAAGAAGACAGACAAGTCCATGCTTACGGGCAACCTTCTTCATAACATCCATTGTAAGCTGATTCTGGTCTGCGGCGATATTTGCTGTTGTAAATATGGGGGCAAGCTCGTGCTGAGCGGGAGCCGCCTCGTTATGCTTTGTTTTTGAAAGCACCCCTAATTTCCAGAGTTCGCAGTCAAGTTCTTTCATATATTCGGATACTCTGTCCTTTAACGAGCCGAAATAGTGGTCGTCCATTTCCTGCCCTTTGGGAGCTTTTGCTCCGAAAAGAGTTCTGCCAGCAAAGATAAGGTCTTTTCTCTTATCGTAAGAGGCTTTGTCGACAAGAAAATATTCCTGCTCGGCGCCGACGGTAGTATTTACTCTTGTTGCCGTGGTGTTTCCGAAAAGGCGGAGTATTCTTAAAGCCTGTTCGCTTATAACCTCCATAGAGCGAAGAAGAGGAGTTTTTTTGTCAAGCACCTCACCGCTGTACGAACAGAAAGCGGTAGGTATATAAAGGGTTGTGTCCCTCACAAAAACATTGGAGGTAGGGTCCCACGCGGTATATCCCCTTGCTTCAAAGGTTGCGCGCAAACCGCCCGACGGGAACGATGACGCGTCAGGCTCGCCCTTTATAAGCTCTTTGCCCGAAAATTCCATAATCACTCTGCCGTCCGTTGTGGGAGCTATGAATGAATCGTGCTTCTCGGCGGTTATACCTGTCATAGGGTGAAACCAATGAGTATAGTGGGTAGCGCCCTTTTCAACCGCCCAATCCTTCATAGCGTTTGCGATGACTTCGGCAACATCGGTGTCAAGAGCGACTCCGAGTTCCCTTGTGTTTTTCAGTGCCTTATAGACATTCTTGGGAAGTCTTTCTCTCATAATGGTTTCATTGAACACATTACAGCCGAAATATTCGGTCACGCAAGAATTCTTTTCGGATATCTGCATCTGATGATCCCCCTTAAAATGAAAGCACTTCAATCCGACAGAGTTACTATCAAACTGAAGTGCAGTGATTTACTATTGACATTATATCATACGGCGCAGATTGTGTCAACACCGACGAATATAAATCATTTGTGATTTTAATTTGTCAAACTGTGCATTTTTCACAAGCTATTTATAATCGGGCGACTCCGCCGTTGCACGATATTCAGCAGCCTGTCTGAGCGTTGCGTTGAAATCGTCCTCGTCAAGCGGTTTGCCGAGAAGATAACCCTGAACGCAGTCACAACCGCAATCGCGAAGGAAATTGAGCTGTTCTTCAACTTCTACTCCCTCTGCGACAACGAACAAATTCATATTATGCGCAAGAGAAATGATTGAGCCGACAATTTCCTTTTCGGATTCGGCACGATTGATACCATCGACAAAGGACTTGTCAATCTTCAAGGTATCAATGGGAAGGGAACGGAGATAATGGAGCGATGAGTAGCCCGTTCCGAAATCGTCAAGCGCTATGGATATTCCGAGCTCCTTTATCTTATTGAGAACCTCAACGGCGCTGTCAACGGACTTTATGAAGACCGACTCGGTAATTTCTATTTCAAGATTTCTGCCGTAAACGCCCGTTTCTTTCATAACGCTTTCAATAATGTTGTAAAAGTCGGGCTGCATAAGCTGAATTGTAGAAATATTGACGGAAAGAACTATATCGTCAAGACCGTATGTATCCATAGCCGTACGGAGCTTTCGGCAGGCCTCCCGGAAAATCCATGTGCCTAGCTCAATGATAAGACCTGTTTCCTCAGCCATAGGGATAAACTGCACGGGGCTGACAAGACCGAGTTCCTCGGAACGCCAACGGACAAGAGCCTCAAAGCCACGAAGCTTTTTGCCGTCGGGAGCGTGCTGAGGCTGGAACATAAGGTGGAATTCTTCTTTATTAAGACCTGCGACAAGGCTCGCCTCAAAGTCGACCTTACTCTGAATTTCTTCTTTCATCTCGTGGCTGAAAAATTCAACTCTGTTTCTTCCCTCAGACTTTGCTTTATAAAGTGCCATATCGGCGCATTTAAGCAGTTCCGTAGAATCGCTTCCGTCTTTCGGATAAGCGGAAGCGCCGAAACTTGCGTTTACCGATACTTCTTCATCTTCTATCTGAATGGGAGCGGAAATAGCCTTGCGGATTTCTTCGATATAATCAAGTATCTCAGCCTTTTCGATGTCACGCTGAATGAGAATTGCAAATTCATCTCCGCTTAATCTGCCGAGCATATCATCGGAATCAAGTGCCGATGTAACACGCTGGGCAATTTTCTTTATTACAATATCGCCACGGTCGTGACCTAAAATATCGTTTACTCTCTTGAAATTGTCAAGGTCGATGAACACAACGGTGAATTTTTTGTTCATCTTCGCTGAAAAGCTTATATGAAAATCAAGTCTGTTGATTAACATTCTTCTGTTGGGGAGTTCGGTAAGCTCATCAAACAACGCCATATGATTGAGTCTTTCTTCGTTTTCCTTGATTACTCTTGACGACTCGATAAGCTGTTCGTTGATTTTTCTTACTTCCTCGTAAGCCTCCTCGGCCTCCTCAGCAAGCTTGATAAGCTCCTCCCGCTGTTCCTTTGCCTCTCTCATCGAGTGATAGAGCTTTCTTATAATAAGAAAAAGGAATGTAATGGAGATAATTGTTCCTATCGGAATAACTACTCCCATCAGCGCAAAAGGAACATCAGGAATAAATGCCGAAAGCAGAACATTAGCAATGGAAAGAACGCTGAGAATAATTGCGGTAACATATCCTCTTTTATAGTACCTGGATGTAAGGACTATGGCGACGGCTACCTGCAACTGCGCTATCACGCTCTTGGCAAACATAATGGGAGTTACCGCCTGAACTACCATCATAAAAACATAAAGAAGGCACCAGAATACTATGAAAGCGGTATCTTTTTTATTGCGTTCTTCAATGACCTTTTCATCAGCCTCTTCGCCGACTATTTCATCAACGCAATCAGAAATATTCCGCATATTCTGTCACCCCTTTCTTAATGTC
>CAMGJS010000101.1 GCA_946056455.1 uncultured Clostridia bacterium
CGCTTAAAAGATGTTTACGAATTATTTATGGATACAGGCCTCGGCAGGGGCGGTTATTCAATAATCGGTCAGGGCAGGATTGCTGAGATAGTTTCGGCAAAAAGCAGTGAACGTCGCGAAATATTTGAAGAGGCTGCCGGTATATCTAAGCTAAGATATAAAAAAGCTGAGTCCGAAAAAAGGCTTTCTGCCGCACAGGATAACATATTAAGATTAAAAGATATTATAAATGAACTTGAAGTCAGAGTCGAGCCCTTGCGTATCCAGGCGGAGAAAACAAAGAAATATAATGAACTTGCAGAAAAGAGAAAATCTCTTGAAGTATCCTTCTGGGTAAAAAAACTTGATGAATTAAAAGAGAATATAAAATCTGTTGATGAAAAAATTCTTATAAATACTGCAGAATATGAGAGTTTTTGCGTTGATGTAGAAAAAATAGAAACTGAGATTCAGAATTGTCATTCTTCAATGCAGGACGGAAATATAAAAATCGAACAACTTCAGGAAAAAATAATTGAAACAGAAAGAAAAAATGGACAAATAAATTCTGATATTGCTGTTTTTGAAAACGACATTATACATAATATTGAACTTATCAATAATTATATAGCTCAACAGCAGAGCAGTGCGGTTTCTTCAATAGAACTCAGAGAAAAAATTGCGGATGGAATATTAAAAGCTGAAAATCTTGCAGAAGATGAAATCAGGGTGTCTGAACTTTTATCAAAGCTACAGTCCGAACTTGAAGAATTAATTGCAAAATCCGATGAATTCAACCGTGAGTATGAAAAGATAGAGTCTGAAATAAATCAACTGTATATAAAGAGATCGGAATATTCTTTTGCGGTTTCTTCGTCCGAAAAAACGGTGAAAGAACTTTTGACACAGCTTGAAGAACAGAAAAATCATAAGAAAGAAACCGAGGAAGCTATTTTTTCTCTCAAAAAAGAGAAAGAAGAAACCGATAAAGGTATCAAAGCTACTGAGGAATGTGTTGACGAGCTTAACAACAAGCTGAGCGGATATACAAGGCTTTATGAGAGTAAGTCAAAAAAACTAAACGACTACAAAGAAAAACTCCAATCTCTTGTTATTAAAAAGAATGAAATCAGTCATAGAGTCCAGATTCTCACTGAACTTGAAAATAATATGGAGGGATTTTCTTACAGCGTTAAAGAAATAATCAAAGCAGGAAAAAATCAACGCATTAGCGGAATTCACGGGAGCGTTGCACAGCTAATCAAGGTTGACAGCGAATACTCAGTTGCAATAGAGACTGCTCTCGGTGCGGCTTTACAGAATGTTATTGTTGAAAATGAGGATGCCGCAAAACGCTGTATAAGACTTCTTAAAGAACAAAAGTCGGGAAGAGCAACATTTTTGCCTCTTTCTTCTGTCAAAGGAAATAAGCTTGATATTTCATCATTTAAAAACGAAAATGGATATATATCGCTTGCAAGCGAACTTGTTGAGTTTGATGAATGTTATGCGCATATTATGAATTATCTCCTTGGTAGAATTGCAGTTGCTGAGGATATTGATTCTGCGTCATATATCGCAAAAAAATGCGGATATAAATTTAAAATTGTAACGCTTGACGGACAGGTGATTAATGCAGGCGGTTCTTTTACGGGAGGCTCAGTCTCTAAATCAGCAGGAGTACTTACCCGAAAGAATGAAATTAATTCCCTTAAATCCGAACTTGATAAAGTTGATTCCGAATATGAAACTCTCAAATCCGAAACAATAAAGCTTCAGGCAGAAAGCGATAAGCTCGGCTTTGATATTGACGGAATCAAGGACCGTATTTCAGAAGTTAACGAAGATAGGATCCGTTTTGAAGAGGAAAATAAGAGAATAGAACAACTTATTGCTCAAGCTGATTCTCAGATTGATTTGATAACTGCAAACGAAAAACAAATCAATGATAAAATTACTTCCGAAAACAGCAAACATTCAGAAGCGGAAATTCTTCTTGACGAATGTGAGAAAAAAATATCTGAAAGCGAAGCTCTTGTATCTTCTCATCAGGAAGAGAAAGACAGCATGCATAAAAAGAGAGAAGAACTTTCGTCTGATATTTCATCGCAAAAGCTTATGCTTCTTGAAATTAGAAAAGATAAAGAAAATGCAGAGGCAGGAGTAGAGCAACTAAAAGCTTCGGCCCTTGAACTTAGGCAAAACGCTATTGATTATGAAACTCAGATAGAAAAACAAAACGATATTATTGAGGAAAAGAAGGCCCTTATTGAGCAAAGAAAAAAGGAACTTGCTGATTCTTTTGAAGAAGTTAAAGAAATAAAGGCACAAATTGTTGCGGTTCAGACAGAAAATCGTAGCTTTGAACAAAAAGCAGGGGCTCTTCGTAAAGAGGAACGCGAGTTAAGCGAGAATAAAGAAAGGCTTTCAGCTGAAAAGGCGAGACTTTTGTCAAGAAGAGAATCTATCCAAAAGGAATGTGATGATATTTCTTCTGAAATGTGGGAACAGTATGAAATGACGCGCTCTGACGCTGAGAAGATGGCCATTCCTATTGATGATATGCTTGTTGCTCAAAGAGACCTTAATGAAGTTAAAAATAAAATAAAAAGTTTAGGTTCTATCAATCCTTCCGCTATCGAGGAATATGAAGAAGTTTCGGAAAGATATGAATTTATGTCTGAACAATTAAGCGATGTTGAAACTTCCAAAAAAGAGCTTGAAAGACTTATTGAAGAGCTTACAAATGATATGAAAAGAAAATTTTCTGAAAGCTTTGAAGAAATCAACAATAATTTTAAACAGGTTTTTGTTGAGCTTTTTGGCGGCGGAAAAGCAGAGCTTATTCTTGTAAATCCCGATGATATCCTTGAATCCGGAATAGAAATAAATGTTGCGCCTCCGGGAAAGGTAATAAAAAATCTTTCTCTTCTTTCAGGCGGAGAACAGTCGTTTGTTGCTATTGCAATTTATTTTGCAATACTTAAACTGAGACCTGCTCCGTTCTGCATTCTTGACGAAATCGAAGCTGCTCTTGATGATGTTAATGTTTCAAAATATGCTCAATATCTGAGAAATTTTACGGACACAACTCAGTTCATTCTTGTTACTCATAGAAGAGGAACAATGGATGAGGCTGACGTGCTCTATGGCGTCACAATGCAGGAAAAAGGTATTTCAAAGCTTTTAAAAATGTCGCATGATGAGATAAATTCTATGGCTACCGATAATTAGCCGAAAGGAAGATCGTATGGGTTTTTTTGAAAAAATAAAAACAGGACTTCTGAAAACAAAGGAGTCTATGATAAAGCATATCGATGGATTTGTAAATTCTTTCACCAAAATTGACGAGGAATTTTTTGGAGAACTCGAAGAAATTCTTATTACATGTGATATAGGAGTATCTACATCTCAAAAAATATGCGAAAATCTTCGTATTAAGGTTAAAGAGAAAGGAATTACCGAACCCTCTGAAATAAAAAATGAGATGAAAGAGATCATTATCGAAATGCTTGGCGAGGATAAACCTCTTGACCTTTCTTCCAAGCCGTCGGTTATAGTTGTTATCGGCGTCAACGGAGCGGGCAAGACCACTACAATCGGAAAGTTGTCGTCACAACTTAAAGCATCCGGAAAAAAGGTCATTGTTGCTGCTGCGGATACATTTCGAGCTGCAGCTATCGATCAGCTTGAAGTATGGACAAACCGTAGCGAAGTTGAACTTATAAAACATGCGGAAGGTTCAGACCCGGCGTCTGTTGTGTTTGATGGTATATCTGCCGCAAAGGCAAGGAATGCGGATGTGCTTATATGCGATACCGCAGGAAGGCTCCATAATAAGAAAAATCTCATGAATGAACTTCAGAAGATATCTAAAATAATTAATACTCAATGTGATGGCTGTTCTGTTGAAACTTTGCTTGTGCTGGATGCAACTACGGGTCAGAATGCAGTTAATCAGACAAAGCAATTTATGGATGTTGCTGATATCACAGGAATTGTTCTGACCAAGCTTGATGGAACTGCAAAGGGAGGCATAGTAATTTCCATTACTGATGAACTCAAAATACCCGTTAAGCTTATTGGAGTCGGTGAACAAATAGACGACCTTCAGGCATTTAACGGAGTTGAATTTGCAAATGCATTATTTGATTAAGGGGTTTATATGAAAATAATACTTGCGTCAAACAATAAGAATAAGCTCTCGGAGCTTAAACAGATTTTATCACCTTTTGGATATGAGATAGTATCTCAGTCTGAAGCGGGAATAAATATTGAAGTTGAAGAAAACGGTAAGACTTTTGAAGAAAATTCTTTTATTAAGGCAAAAGCAATATACGATATAACTGAATCTGCCGTAATTGCTGATGACAGCGGTCTTGAAGTGGATTATCTCAATAAAGCTCCTGGGGTTTATTCTCACAGGTATGCCGGGGAAAACGCCACCGACAAGGACAGATGTGAAAAAATTTTGTCAGAACTCAATGATGTGCCAAATGAAAACAGAACAGCCAGATTCGTCTGTGTAATATGTTATATCGATGAAAATGGAAAAGAAACGCTTCTGAGAGGGGAATGCGAGGGCTTTATCGGCAAGGAAATGCGAGGAAATAACGGATTCGGATATGATCCGAGTTTTATGATAGGTGATAAATCTTTTGCTGAAATTTCATCGGAAGAAAAAAATAAAATAAGTCATCGTGCAAATGCACTGAAGAAACTTACTTGTGTATTAAAGGGAGAGAAAATATGATAACAACAAAGCAGAGAGCCGAACTTCGAGGAATGGCAAATGAACTTAGCGATCTTTTTCAGATAGGTAAGGGCGGAATTTCGGATACTGTTATTGCCCAGGTTGATGAAGCTCTTACAGCAAGAGAACTTATTAAGCTCAAAGTTCTGCTTGAAACTTCTCCCGTGACTCCGAGGGAGGCAGCGACTGAACTTGCGGAAAAAACTAATTCTGATATTGTTCAGATTATCGGTGGCAAAATAGTTCTTTTCAGAAG
>CAMGJS010000102.1 GCA_946056455.1 uncultured Clostridia bacterium
ACGCCTGATTAAGAACATTTTTTGCCGCTTTGCGACAAATAAAAACAATTCGTAACTTTTTTGTAAATTTTTTATTAAGAGAGCTTTTTTCTTTCATTACGACCTTTTTTGCCGAAAATGCAAAAAGTGACAAAGCAGAAAATTCGGCTTTGTCACAAAAACATCATCATGAAATTTTTCTGTGGTCGTTGTGGTTTCTCAGCACAAGCTTAACGAGCGTACTGATGACCTTTGGTCTTAATTCCTCTTTGAGCGCCTTTATTCCGTCAAAATCCGTTTCTTCGGAAATGCGCACATATTTAGGGGGAATTTCGTTTAAAGCGGCAACTGTGATGTCCGCTCTGCAAACGGCGCAATCGCAACCGTTAAAGCGCTTGATAGTCTGCGGAAGCCACTCGCCGATAAGCTCCGAGATAATATTTATCTCAACAGCCTGAGGCTTTTCGGGTTCTTCAACCTTAGGCGTCCTCACATAAATCACGCCCTGCTTGAATTCCTCGTCAATGATAGGGTTGGTGATAACGCCTGTTTCGTTTCTTGTCAGAAGTCTTAACAAAGGAGCAGTCTTATTAGTTTTCCTGTTCATTGAAATCTCCCCCAAAAAAATATGATGATGAAATCTACTGCATTGCTTCGGGGTAAAGCTCTCCTGCCAGCTTTACATAGTCCTTGCTTGCCCTTGACGACGGCGCATATCTTATCAGCGTCATCTGATGTGCAGGGGCCTCCGCCACCTGAATGTTATGGGTTATCTTTGTTTCAAGCACCTTGCAGGAAAGCTGTCTTGCAACAATGTCCGCCATATCTTCTACCTCTTTTGAAAGAAGGTACCTTGCGTTGTATCTTGTAAAGAGTATTCCTCTTACATCAAGAGCCTTGTTGTAGTATTTCTTGACGGCAAGAATAGTGTCCGTCAGCTGTGAAATTCCTTGCAGACTGAGTATTTCGGGCGTCATCGGAACGATAAGGTCGTCCGTTGCCACATAGGCGTTTATCGTCAGAATACTCAGAGCAGGGGGTGTATCGAGAAGTATGTAGTCGTAGCGGTACTTCAATGGTTCAAGCTTTTCTTTTAAGATAAACTCTCTGCCTGCCGAGTTAAGCTCAAGCTCAGAACCCGAAAGGAGAATGTTCGAGGCGACAACATCGCAGTTTTCTGTGCGCTGAATAGCGTCGTCAAAGGAACATCTTCCCGTTATGACATCGTGTATCGTAAGCCCTTCCATCGACGCTCCAAGGCTGAACGAAAGGTTGCCCTGAGGGTCCAGATCGATAGCAAGCACTTTTTTGTTTTTTGAGGAAAAAACACCGCAAAGAGCGCAGACGGTAGTTGTCTTGCCCACTCCGCCCTTCTGGTTTGTAAGAGCGATTATTCTGCTTCTCGGCATATTCTCCCTCCTTATTTAAAGAGCGTTAAACTCTGCCCTTTGCCTTTTCACGCTCTGCCAACTGACAATCAAAGATAAAGCGTGATATTACTTCTTCCTGGCTCTGTCTTACCTGCTCAAAGCAACAGCCGTAGCCTAAGACCTTGCCCTCTTCGTCCTGCTGGATACGCAGAACTCGTGTTTCGAGGATAAAATCCTCTTTTATCAGCTGTAACGACATAAGGTCGTCAACTGCAAATTCATAGGGCGTGCTGATAAAAACTCCGCCTAAATTTATATTCTGTATATTTACTTTAAGATATGGCGGTTCAAAGTCATAAATATCCTCGCCGCGCTTGTATGTTGCCACAATTCCGTCTATGTTGACATAGGTTTTATAGGAATTTCGGCGCTCCTCCATTACTATGTAGTCATTGCCGATGTGAAAATTTATCTGCTGTGACGACGCCACATCAATGCCCGTCCTTACTTTTATACGCGTTCCGTTGCGGTAATAGAACATAGCGTCAATAGGCTCGCCTTTGGGTATCTCGGGCAGCTTGTTGCCCTTTATCATAATAAATTCTTTTCCGCCTATGTTAAAAAAGTCGCGCGCAAATTCAAAAGACTGTGTCGAAAGTATCAGCTTGCCCTCAATATCTCTTATTTCAAGACGAATTATGTTGTCCTTTTTAATCAACCGGCGACCCCCCTTGACGCAGACCTCTCTATATTAATTCTCTGTTATTATACTACAATCTGTAAAATAATGCAAGTTTTTTTCTCTTTGTATTTAACTCTTTGTAAAATTCTACACTTTATACAAATTAGAGGTAATTTTTTAACAGTTTTCAACAAAGCGGGTATACAAAAGTGAAATTTTAATGTATAATACGATTATAGATTTTTTTAAAAAAGGGGAGGTGTGCTTCTTGTCAAGAAGATTTTCGGCAGGGATAAAAAAGCTTTCGGCAAGATACAACAAGCGCATTTTCCTTGTGAATATCCCGTCCCTTGCGCTTATTATTACCCTTGCCGTTATATCGTATATCTTCAAAGACGACATTATGCCTATAAAATATTACAGCTTTTTCTTCACCATTCTCACCTTTTTGCTGGGATTTTCTCTTGTTACGGTCTTTATCGGCTCAGCTCTTGCAACGATAAAGCTTGACGGTCACAAAAAACACACCTTTATACATATTAAAGACAATTTCCTCATTATCAGCAGATATAAGCAGACCGTTCTTCTCTCGCCCGATTGCGACCGATATAAACAGCTTGACATCATAAAGCTTGACGAAATTGAGGATATATACCTTTTCGGCAAAAAAATTATCATAGTCGCCCCGACGCGAAAAATTACCGAACGGGCGGATTTTCTCGACTATGACATAAAAGACGGCGAGCTTTTTTTCTGCGACAGCTGGAACAGCTCCTGCGCAGGAGAAATGTGCGGAGGAGTCGAGATAGGCAACCTCTTCAAAAGACCTGTCGCTATTGCAAAGACGATAGAGCGCTGTCAGCAGAAATCCCTTGAAAAACAGCGCAAGCGGAGCGAATTCAGAGAAAGAATGCTCTCAATGGCAAATTCAGACGAATTCAGAAAGGCAAGACAGCGTATCAACCGCAAAAAGTTCTGAAATATTTATGCACAACGCAAAAGCACCTACGGTCTCTCATTCCGCAGGTGCTTTTGACTTAGCTAACTATTTACCCTAATCCAAAATATAGACATTGACTTGGTGAGCGCCCCACTGACAGCTTGACGAATATGAGTCTGTGAAAACATCAACAAGAACTCTGCCGTCCATAAGGGCGAGTCCCGTATCGGCAGCTACAGCGTAACCATAGACGACAGAACCGTCTGTTGAAACGATGTAAAGCTCGGTGCCGTAGGGGATAATGTTGGGATTTACAGCGACAGTTCCGACATAAAGCTTCTGTCCGCTTGCTCCGCGGGGAGTTGACCTCGACGACGAATATGCGGTAGCCTTGCCCGTTATAACCTTTTCATAGGATACGGGAATACCGTTTTCGTCAAGCTCGACTTCCTTTGCGGTGGACCAGGGGGTGCGCTTTGCCGTTCCCGTTGCAATAACCTCGTTGACGGGTTCCTTTGTTACTTCTTCGCTGATAACATTGAATGAAGAAAGTACGCCGTCGATATAGGTTGTTTCGGAAATGGTGGTAAGCTCGCCGTCCTCGCCTTCGGTGACTGTGTTTTCTGTATTCCTCTTATAGAAAGATGATGTGATGTGCTCTGTTTCAAAGGGTATTGCGCTTGTTTTCGTTTCAATCTTGCGCACAACTCTTTGTATAACTATTTCTGTGCCGTCCTCAACAAGTGCGTCAACATTTACATTTATAATGTCGTCATCGTCGATTGTAATATCCGCTTTGTCAAGAACATATCCGACAGTTTCAAGCGAAGTGGCATAGACTGTAACTGTCTTTCCATCGGCTGTAACAGGGACTTCAAACGCTCTGTTAATGATTATCTCACTCAGCTCATCGTTATTATCGGAGCCTAATGTGACAACATCATAATCACCGAGAGTAAATCCGTTTTCAACAAGAATATCGTCAACGCTTTCCTTTTCGGTAAGAACATATATTGTACGCTCGCCGTCGCTTATCGTAATCTTTGTGTTGAATATCGCAAGGCCTGTCATAAAGAGAATAAGCATCGCTGCAATTACAGAGAAGATTGTCAACACCAGATACTGTTCCAGAAATATACGCTTGAATTGCTCAAGCTTCATTCGGGCGTTCATATTGATAACTCCTTTTCACTGCGTCATCCTGACGCGCTTTCTTTAAGGCAATTCTTTTGATTGCAGTCGGTTTGTAACCGTTTTGTAAATTATATCGGACTTTCTTGTTGATGTCAAACTGAATATACCCTCGGTTTTTGTGCAGTTATCACAAAAATGGCAAGGAATAAATTTCCAAATAAGGAAATAAAAGGTCATTAAAAGGGGTTTTTGGGATTTTTTTCTAAAAATAATCTTTTGCCGATTATGCAAATGGCTAAAAAGGCGACAAAATATACAGATTTTGTAAAATTATTGAAAAATTTAGGAGATGAACAGAACAAATGTTCTGCAAAAATCGTCGAAAATAGTTTGGTTTGGCAAATATTTTATGCATTGTGCATTATAATATTAAATATTTTTCCTTGTATTTTGTAATATTATACGAAAATTAAAAATGACGGCAAAAGCGTACTTTTTGCGGTCATTTTTTGCTCAAAAGGTGGTTTATACATTTTTTCAAGGAGAAAATATACATTTTTCTTTCTCTATTTGCAGAAGTTGAAGCATACCTTTGGTGTGCTTTTTTGCCCTTTTGCGGGCACGCGGTTTCGCTGTCGGCGGAGAAAGTCGAAGCACGCTTTGCGTGCTTTTATTTAGGTTTCGCCAACGGATATTTCATATCCTGTTTGGCGACCTTCTTTTTTGACAACAAAAAAGAAGGCAAAAAATTGTCCACTGCGTGGAGGCTGGGATTTTTGCTATTACGCAAAAATCCGTGCGTTCTTGTCCATTCGCGACAGCTTTTGTTGCTCCATTGCAAAACTACCTTGTATCATTTTCGCTCCCAATA
>CAMGJS010000103.1 GCA_946056455.1 uncultured Clostridia bacterium
AGGCCGTCGTTAAAGGACACGAAGTGTCCGACGACGAAACAAAATAAAAGCACTCTGAAAGAGTGCTTCAACTTTTTTCAAACTGCAAAAGAAAATAAAAATAAGAACATATGTTGCACTTTTTCATAGAATGTGATATATTAAATATATGTATATATTCTGAAAGGGATAATTTTATGGAGCTTTTTGAAAAAACGATAAAATCCGACCTTATCTACAACGGCAGAGTGTTCAATGTCTACTCTGACAGAGTTATACTGCCCGACGGCAGAGAGGCTGACCGTGAATTTATTGAGCATAACGGAGGAGTATGTATACTCCCCTTGCTTGACAACGGCGATGTGATTTTTGTTAAACAGTTCCGATACGGCATAAAGGATACATTGCTTGAAATCCCTGCGGGCAAGCGTGAAAAAGACGAGGACCCGAAAGAGTGCGGTCTGCGTGAGCTTAAAGAGGAAATAGGCGCAGAGTCTGATGAATTTATCTTTCTCGGAGAATGTCTGCCCACTACCGCTTATCTTTCCGAAAGAATTTATATGTATCTTGCAAAGGGGCTGCATTTTTCCGAACAAAAGCTCGATGACGACGAGTTTCTTGAAATAATACATATCCCCTTTGAAAAGGCGCTTGAAATGGTGCTTTCGGGCGAAATAAAGGACGCCAAAACCCAAGTGGCTCTTATGAAGGCAAAGATGAAAAACCTTGTGTAGAGCTTATCTCGTTGTTGATAAGGCAATCGTTGTAGGCTCTTAAAATCTCGGTTTCAAAAGCGTTTCTCGAATCGAAAGAGATAGGGTGGACAATGTCCCTGAAAATGCCGTTTTCATCTCTACGGCTCGGCATTGCCACAAAAAGCCTTTCATCGCCCTGAACAACCTTTATATCGTGAATGGCGATAAGGTTGTCAATGGTGACGGAAACTATCGCGCGGAGTCGCCCGTCGGGAATGAGCTTTCTTATTTTTACATCGGTTATCTGCATATTATGCCCCCTTAAAATGTTTTCTGTCGGTATTATTGACAGCGCGCCGTGATTTATTCAGTATATTTTCGGGGCATACTCTTTATATATTTTCTGAAAGAGAGATTTTTGTTATGACAGACCTTGACATTCTCAAAGGCAAAAAGCATATACACTTTATCGGAATAGGCGGTTCGGGAATGTACCCCTTAGCGCAGATACTTCATTCAAAGGGATATTTTCTTACAGGCTCGGACAATAACGAAACTGAAACCCTTGACGCTGTCAGAAAAATGGGGATAGAAGTAAAACCCTTGGGGCAGAGGGCGGAAAATATTGAGGGCGCGGACCTTATCGTTCACACCGCCGCAATTATGCCCGACAACCCCGAGCTTATCGCCGCAAGGCTTTCGGGAGTTCCCGTTCTTGAACGAAGTGAGCTTTTAGGGATAGTCACAAGCTGGTATGACAACGCTGTATGCGTTGCGGGAACACACGGAAAAACCACCACAACTTCAATGCTCACGCAGATACTTTTCGGTGCAGGACTTGACATTTCCGCCTTTATCGGAGGAAAGCTCCCTGCAATAAAGGGTAGCGGCAGAGCAGGCACTTCGGACATTATGACCTGCGAGGCGTGTGAGTTTGTGGACACATTCTTAAAGCTTTATCCCGATGTTGCCGTTGTGCTGAATATCGACGCAGACCATCTCGACTACTTCAAGACGGTTGACAACATAATAAAGTCATTCAATAAATTCTGCAACAATGCTACAAAAGCGGTTATTTTCAACGGCGACGATGAAAACACAAGAAAAGCCGTCAACGGAATAACGGGCAAAGAGATGATTTCATTCGGTTACTCCCACAAGAACGACTACTACCCCGAAAATATCAAAAAAATAAACGGCACAAGAACTGAATTCGACCTTATGCACAAGGGCGAAAAGGTAATAAGGCTGACGATAAATGTCCCCGGAGAACATAATGTGTTAAACGCTGTTGCCGCCTCAGCCGCCGCACTTTATTGTAATGTTTCGGCAGAGGGTGTAAGGGATAATCTTTGCGAATTCAGGGGCGCAGGCAGACGGTTTGAAAAGCTTTGTGAGAAAAACGGAGTGACCGTTGTTGACGATTACGCTCACCACCCTGCCGAGATAAAAGTCACGCTCAATGCCGCTATGGGAATGGGATTTAAAAGAGTGTGGGCGGTGTTCCAACCGTTTACATTCTCACGGACGGCAATTCTGCTCAACGAATTTGCGGACGCTCTTTCGATAGCGGACAAAGTAGTTCTTACAGAAATTATGGGCAGTCGTGAAAAGAACACCTATCATATCTATGCAAGGGACTTGGGCGAAAAAATCGACGGAGCTTTCTGGATAGACAATCTTAAAGAGGGCGAGACCGAAAAGGAATATCACGACAGAAATTTTGAAGAGATTGCAATGTATCTTAAAGAGAATGTCAGAGAGGGCGACCTTGTTATAACGCTCGGTTGCGGAGATGTCTATAAGGTTGCAAAAAGGCTTTGCGCACTGCTTTGACGGAAAGGAGCTTTTATGATAAGCGAAAAGACAAAAGCGGTCTATGAATATATCAAGCAAAGAATAGAAGAAACGGGAGTTCCCCCGACAATGCGTGAAATATGCGATGATTTAAGGTTAGGTTCAACCTCGACAGCGCACCGTCATGTCGAGGCGCTTATTGAAATGGGACTTGCCGAAAAATCCGACGGCGGAAAGAACAGAACGGTACGACTTACGGGCATAAGTGCAGGCAGAATTATCCCCGTTGTGGGAAATGTCGCGGCAGGTCAGCCTATCACCGCTATCGAGGATATAACGGAGTATATGCACTTTCAGCCCGACAGAAACTACAAAGGCGAGCTTTTTGCCTTGGTCATCAAGGGCGAAAGTATGATAAACTGCGGAATTTTTGACGGCGACATTGTTGTTGTTGAAAAAACGCCCTATGTTAATAATTCCGAAATAGCGATATGTATGGTGGACGGCGAGGCTACCTGCAAAAGATTTTATAAAGAGGACGGACACTATCGTCTTCAACCCGAAAACGACGAAATGGAACCGATTATAACCGAAGAATGTGAAATACTCGGCAAGGTCGTTGCCGTTATAAGATATTTATGACAAAAGGAGAATGAACTATGCAGAACAAGGTTAAGGTAACAATATGCGGAAAGGAATATTCATTGCAGACGGACGAAGTGCCAAGCTATGTGATAAACCTTGCAAAAAAGCTTGACACGCAGATAAACTCGATGATGGAATCGTCAGACAATATTCCGATAACAACGGCGACTGTTCTCGTTGCTCTTTCCGCTCTTGACGAGGCGCACAAGGCAAACGAAAATCTCGACCGTATCCGCACACAGATAAAGTCCTATGTGGACGACGCTTCAACGGCTCGCTCGGATTGTGAAGAAAAGGACAAGGAAATCGCTCTTTTAAGAACAAAGATAGTGTCCCTTGAAAACGAACTTAAAATAAAAAAGCTTTCTGAAAAGTAACTCAGAAAAAATTTCTGCAAAGAGGGTGCAATAATGACGGAAAATTTTGATACCTCGCTTTTTTGTGAGGGCGATACTGTTCTTGTTGCACTTTCGGGCGGAGCGGACAGCGTTTGTCTGCTTTTAAACCTTTTTGAGATGAAAGAAAAGTCTTTGATAAAATCGCTTTCGGCAATACATTGCAACCACGGACTTCGCGGTGACGACGCTGTTGCCGATGAGGAATTCTGCCACCGCCTTTGCAAAAGGCTGGGGGTTGAATTTTTTTGTGAGAATATCCCCGTAAAAGATTATGCAAAAGAGCATAAATTGTCCCTTGAAGAAGCAGGAAGAATACTGCGGTATGAAGCCTTTGAAAAGCACTGTAAAGGCGGACTTATCGCAACGGCGCACAACAAAAACGACAATGCAGAAACGGTTGTTTTCAACCTCACAAGAGGGACTTCTTTGAAAGGAATGTGCGGTATCCCGAAAAGGCGTGGAAATATAGTAAGACCTTTGCTCACCGTTTCAAGAGAGGAAATTGAAAAATATCTTCTTGAAAAGGGCGAGGATTTTGTCACCGACAAGACAAACTTAAAACCCGATTTTTCACGCAACAGAATAAGGCTTTGTATCTTGCCCGAGATGAAAAAGCTCAACGAAAAAGCGGTCGAGAATATCTCGCTTTTTTCACAGAGTGCTACTATCGACGAGGATTTTTTGCAGAAAGAGGCTGAAAAGCTTTTAAATAAAGCAAAAATTTCCGATAATGTTCTTGACAGAGATACGCTTTTTAACGCTCACGGGGCAATTTCAGGCAGAGCTTTAAAAAAATTTCTTGAAGATAAGGGATTTTCACCCGACCGACACAGACTTTTCATCATAATGGGGTATATTAAGGACGGGGACGGTTTTTTAAATCTTTCAGACGAGACGGTTTTGTCCGTTGACGGAAAAAAGCTGTCGGTAATTTTCAAAAAAAGCGAAATTATGCCGTATTCCGTTCCTTTTTCGGAGGGCGAGGTAAAGCTCCCTCACAAAAAGGCGTTCTTTGAAATTTATGAAAACACGGACAAAATCCATATTGTTCACAAAAAATTTACAAATCAGCTTTTAGATTATGATACAATAAAAGGTACTATTTTAATCAGAAACCGCCGTGAAGGCGACAGAATAACCCTTTGCGGAAGAGAATTTGAGCATAGGGTGAAAAAGCTTTTTGAAAATATCCCCAAAGGAGAAAAATCAAAAAGAGTTCTTTTATGTGACGATGACGGAGTAATTTTTGTGGAGGGCTTCGGCGTTGCAGACAGGGTTAAAATAACGGACAAAACAAAAACAATACTTGAAATAAGAATAGAGGAAGATTGAAATGACGGCTGTTGAAACGGGTGTAAAATCGGTACTCATAACGGAAGAAGAAATAAAGTCCGCAGTGAAAAAATGCGGAGAAGAAATTTCTCAGAAATACAGCGGAAAAAAGGTGCTTCTTGTCG
>CAMGJS010000104.1 GCA_946056455.1 uncultured Clostridia bacterium
CCGCTATGGGTATGATTGTAACGAGAACAGCGTCGGAAACAGACCTTAACACCGATGTTATCGCGCAGTTTTCCCGTCAGCCTGTGGCAATTATGATAGCAGGCGGAGTTGTAATCTGTATGGCGGTAATCCCGGGATTTCCTAAAATTCAGCTTATCGTTACGGGCGTCGGACTTATTGCTCTCGGCTTTACTTTAAACAGAACACTGAACGGAAAGTCAGCCGAAGAAGAGGCGGCAGAAAAAGAGCGCGAGGCAGCAGAGGCTTTATCAGAAACCGAGTATTACAAGGATATTGACAATGTATATAAACTACTCAGCGTTGAGCCTATCGAGATGGAGTTCGGATACAGCCTTATTCCTCTTGCGGACGAAAGCGCAGGCGGAACCTTCATCGAGCGAGTTGTCATTTTCAGAAAGCAGTTTGCTCAGGAAATGGGAATGGTGTTCCCCTCTGTCAGAATGAGGGATAACCAGAATATCAACCCGAATAAATATGTCATAAAGATAAAGGGCGAGGCTGTTGCCGAGGGCGAGATTTTGGTGGACCACTACTTAGCTCTCGATAACGGTAGCGTTTCTCAGGAAATTGACGGTATCGACACCATTGAGCCTGCATTCCATATTCCTGCAAAGTGGATACCCGAGGACAAGAAAATTATGGCGGATATTGCAGGATATACACTTATTGACCCTACCTCCGTTATGATAACTCACCTTTCGGAAGTGATAAAGTCCCACGCAAACGAACTGCTTTCAAGGCAGGATGTCAAGACGATGGTAGACAAGCTGAAAGAAACAAACCCAGCCGTTGTGGAGGACACCGTTCCGTCAATAGTTTCTATTGCATACTTGCAGAAGGTGCTCGGAAACCTGCTCAAAGAGGGCGTCCCCATAAGGGATTTGCAGACCATACTCGAAACGCTTTCGGACTATTCAAGTTCATTAAAGGATATGGATATAACGACAGAATATGTCCGTCAGGCGCTTAAACGAACAATTACACGCCGTTTTAACGACGCAGGACAGATAAGAGTAATTACTCTTGACGCAGGAATAGAAAACAGAATTGTGGGCTCTGTCAAAAAGTCGGAGCAGGGCTCGTATCTTGCTTTGGACCCCGAAACCATACAGGCTATCGTGCAGTCCTTGCAGATACAGCTTGACAAGGTCCGTGATGTTATTCCCACACCTATCGTTCTTACCTCTCCCATTGTGAGAGTTTATTTCAAAAAGCTTATCGACCAGTTTATTCCTAATGTGACGGTGCTTTCTTTCAACGAGATTGACAACACCGTTCAGATTCAGGCGGTCGGCAACATTTCTATCTGATTTTAAAGGGGTGAATACAAAATGGCAGTATCAACGCTCACGGAGGAGCAGTCAAGGGAGCTCTTTGCAAGATACAAAAAGACAAAGGATGTCAAGGTGCGCAACGATATTGTTATGGCGTATTCTTCGCTTGTGAGATTTGCGGTTATTTCAACAAGAAATATGTATCAGAAATATGCCGACGCTGACGACATCACCAACGAGGGTATGATGGCGCTTATGTCGGCGGTTGAAAGCTTTGATATTGACAAGAATGTCAAGTTTGAAACATTCGCCTCGATAAAAATAAGGGGCGCTATCATCGACTACATAAGAAAGCAGGATATTATTCCCCGTGGAGTGCGCCGTTTTGCAAAGGAGCTTGACAAGACCTTTTCAGAGCTTTATTCTCAGTTCGGCAGAGAGCCGACAAACGCAGAGCTTGCAAACGCTATGGGAATATCGGAAGAAAAGCTTTTAAAGGGAATGGCTCAGTCGGCGGCGGCAAATTCCCTTTCTTTTGAAGAAATGCTTGAAAACGGCAACACGGATTTTTCTGAACCGAAGGACGAAACGGGAAGCTGGGAGGCTGAACGCAATCTCTATCGCAGAGAAAGAAGCGAGGTTCTGGCGTCAGCTATCGACAGCCTTAATGAACAGCAGAAAACGGTCATTTCGTTATACTACTATGAACAGCTCAGATTTTCTGACATTGCAAAGGTAATGGATGTCAGCGAATAAAGAATTTGTCAGATACATACAAAAGCGATGATGCTTTTGAAACGCAGCATGGAAAGCTATATGAATTAGTACAGCAAAGGAGAGCTTTTATGTACAGAGGATTTTACATATCGGCAAACGGTATGATAAACCAACAGCGTATTATAGATATAATAAGCAGTAATGTAGCAAATGTTCACACCGCGGGATACAAAGCGGATACAAGCATAAACACCACCTTTGACGAGCGTCTTATCCTTGTCAGAGGGAAGAATAACAAAACGGGCAACATCACCTATCGCACACAAGAAGTTGTAAGGGCAAACCTTGAACAAGGCTCCTTTGAATATACGGGCAGCAGGCTCGATATGGCGATAAGGGGAAATGTCTACTTCAATGTTCAGCCTTACAGCAAGCTTTATGAGGACGATGGCGAGGTACTGCTCACAAGAAACGGTCAGTTCAACCTTGACGAAGAGGGGTACTTGGCGCTCGGCAGCGCAGGCAGAGTAATAGCCGATGACGGCAACCCCATTCAGATAGGAACGGCGGATTTTTCTGTCGCCGAGGACGGAACAATAACCACCGAGGACGGCAGACAGTATAAGTTACAGCTGACCTATGTGGACTCAAATCAGGATATTGAGAAAAAGGGCGACAATATGTTTGTCAACCTTTCGGGAACAAATAACATCCCTCCCGATGAAGATTACCGCATAATCCAGGGCGCTTATGAACGCTCGAATGTTGACATAACAGAAGAAACCATTGATGTTCTTGCGGCGCAAAGGCTTTTTGAGGCTTGCAGCACCGCACTTTCCACCATAGACAACATAAATCAGAAAGCGGCAACAGAAATCGCCGCATTGAGATAAGGGGGTTAGCCTTTTATGACAGTAGGATTTTATTCAGCCGCCGCAGGAACCATAAGTATGCAAAGGGCTGTGGATATAACCTCGAATAATGTTGCGAATGTAAACACATACGGCTTTAAAGACCACCGCGCCTCGTTCAGCGACCTTATCTACACAAGAAAGATGGGCAACGACCGGGTTGAAACAGGTCACGGAGTAAAAATCGACAAGACCGACCTTATGTTCGATATAGGCAGACTTGAAAGCACGGGCGGAGAGCTTGACTTTGCAATTCCCTCGGAGGAGCTTTTTGCAGTGCAGGACGCGTCATCGGGCGCTATCTATTATACCAAGAACGGAGCGTTCAGGCTCAGCAACAATGGGGACGGCACCTGGGGACTTGTTGACGCAAAGGGAAACTATGTCCTTGACTACGATAACAACCCCATTACAGCTATCTTTGACGAAAACGGAAACCTTGACAGCGCAGGAACAATGGAGCTTATCGGCACATTCAAGTTCCCCAACCCATACGGACTTGACAACGAGGGCGACAACTACTTCACCGCCAACGGAAGCTCGGGGGAGGCTGAGGCTGACAGAGGGCAGGAAAAGTTGCAGTACTACCTTGAAGGCTCTTCCGTAAACCTTGCAACAGAGATGGTAAACCTCATTAAATATCAGCGCGGTTTCAGCTTCAACGCAAAGCTTATCCAGACCGCAGACGACATTGAACAGCGTGTAAATTCGCTGAGAAGATAATTTCTGAAAGGAGCGCCTGACAAATGGCATTAAATACCTTTAAAGACCTCAACCCGATACAGATGGATGTTTTGAGAGAGATAGGAAACATCGGCTCGGGCAATTCGGCAACTTCGCTTTCACAGATACTTTCAAGCAGTATCGACATAGGCGTTCCCGTTGTAAGAGACCTTGAATACAACGAGGTCATCGACAATCTCGGCGGTCCCGAGCAGGTTGTCATCGGACTTCTTATCCGTCTTTCGGGCGATATCAAGGGAATGATGATGTATCTTCTCAAAGAAAATTTTGCGAATAAAGTAACTACAACATTCTACGGCAAAAAGACCGAGAGCGTTCTTGCCCTTGACGAGATGGACCGTTCGGCAATATGCGAAATGGGAAATATTATGGCGAGCGCTTATGTCAACGCAATAGCACAGCTTACGGGGCTTTTTATCGACATTTCAGTTCCTGCGTTCTGCGCCGATATGGTAGGAGCTATTATGTCTGTTCCCGCCGTTGAATTTGCAGAAGTCAGCGACAGAGTTCTTTTTATCGACGATATGTTCAGAGTGTCGGACGATGAGATAAGAAGTAATATGATTCTTATTCCCGAAATGGAATCGCTTGAATTACTCTTTAAAAAGCTGGGAGTAGAAATATGAGCATAGTAAATGTTGGAATAGCCGACCTAAATATATGTACGGGCGAAAACAGTCTTGCTACATACGCCCTCGGCTCCTGCGTCGGCATTTGTCTTTATGACAAGAATAAAAAAATAGCAGGTCTTGCGCATATTATGCTCCCCTGGAGCAAGGACGCCTCAAAGACCGACAATATGAGAAGATATGCCGACACGGGAATATGGGAGCTTTATAACCTTATGAAGCAGTGCGGCGCGACCTTCCCCGGAACTGTCGCAAAAATCGCAGGCGGAGCGCAGATGTTCCAGACAAACTCTGCCGTATTCAATATCGGCGAAAGAAATGTTCAGGCGGTTAAAATTGTGCTGAATAAGCTTGCAATTCCCATTGTCGCCGAGGATACGGGTTTAAACTACGGCAGAACAGTATTCTTTGACGCGCAGACGGGAACTATGCAGGTAAAGAGTGCGATGAACCCGACAAAAAATCTTTGATTTTATTTCAAAAGCGCTCGAAAGAGCGCTTTTTTGCCCTTTTGCGTGCACGCGGTTTCGCTGTCGGCGAAGCAGGAGTATTTCGCCCTCTGCGGAGTGCGACCTCCTTTTTGTTTCGCGAAAAAGGAGGCAAAACGCGACCGCTGGGCGCGGAGCCTGATTTTTTGCTGAAACGCAAAAAATCGTTTAAC
>CAMGJS010000105.1 GCA_946056455.1 uncultured Clostridia bacterium
CTTTTTGAATATTTATTCAATATAATGTATAAATCGAATAAAAACACTTGACAAAGATGTATAACAGTTGTATAATCAAAGGTAATCAATTGTTTTGAAAAGGAGTCTTAAAAATGGCAGGAAAAATCAAAAAAGTAGTGCTCGCATACTCTGGCGGACTTGACACATCAATCATCATTCCGTGGCTTAAAGAAAACTATGACAACTGCGAAGTTATCGCGGTTTCAGGCGATGTGGGACAGGGAACGGAGCTTGACGGTCTTGAAGAAAAGGCAATAAAGACAGGCGCTTCAAAGCTTTACATCGAAGACCTCAAAGACGAATTTATTGAAAACTATGTATTCCCCACAGTTCAGGCGGGAGCAATATATGAAAACAGATACCTTCTCGGTACTTCTTTTGCAAGACCTATCATTGCAAAGAGAATTGCCGAAATCGCTATTGCCGAAGGCGCTGACGCTATCTGCCACGGCTGTACGGGCAAGGGCAACGACCAGGTTAGATTTGAGCTTGCAATCAAGGCTTACGCTCCCGATATGCAGATAATCGCTCCCTGGAGAATATGGGACATCAAGTCGAGAGATGAAGAAATCGACTACGCAGAGGCTCACAACATTCCTCTTAAAATAAACAGAGAAACAAACTACTCAAAGGATAAGAACCTCTGGCACCTTTCACACGAAGGTCTTGACCTTGAGGACCCTGCAAACGAACCTCAGTACAACAAGCCCGGCTTCCTTGAAATGGGAGTATCACCCGAAATGGCTCCCGATAAGCCGACTTATGTAACAATCCACTTTGAAAAGGGCGTTCCCACAGCTATCGACGGCAAGGAAATGAAGGGCGTTGAGCTTGTTGCAAAGCTCAATGAACTCGGCGGAGCAAACGGAATAGGTCTTGCCGACCTTGTTGAAAACCGTCTTGTAGGAATGAAATCGAGAGGAGTTTATGAAACTCCCGGCGGAACAATTCTCTATCACGCACACGATGTTCTTGAAACAATCACTCTTGACAAAATGACCCAGAGAATGAAGCAGAAGCTTGCTATTGACTTTGCTGACCTCGTTTATAACGGACAGTGGTATACACCCGTTCGTGAGGCTCTTTCGGCATTCGTAACAGAAACTCAGAAAACCGTTACGGGCGATGTAAAGCTCAAGCTTTATAAGGGTAACATAATCAACGCAGGCGTTACTTCTCCTTATACTCTTTATGATGAAGAAGTTGCAACCTTTGATGAGGACAATGTTTACAACCAGGCTGACAGCGCAGGCTTTATCAATCTGTTTGGTCTTCCCATCAAGGTTAAGGCAAAGCTTGACCAGAAGAGAAACAACAAGTAATCGCTGAATTGCGGTATAATGACATTTCGGGCATGGCTTTTTTGCTTTGCCCGTATGTTCGTTTTTTCGGGAGGAGAAAAATATGGCAAAAATGTGGGCGGGAAGGTTCTCGAAAGAGGTTGACGAGAAGGTAAACGACTTCAACTCTTCGATTTCCTTTGACGCAAGAATGTATAAGCAGGATATCCAGGGCAGTATCGCTCATGTGACAATGCTCGGAGAATGCGGAATAATCGACCTTGAGGACAGCAAGACCATTGCAAACGAGCTTGGCGCGATTTTTCAGGATATTCACAGCGGTGAGCTTGAATTTGACCCTAACGCCGAGGACATTCATATGTTCGTTGAGGCGGAGCTTACCAAAAGGCTTGGCGAAACGGGCAAAAGACTTCACACTGCAAGAAGCAGAAACGACCAGGTCGCTCTTGACATAAGAATGAACCTTAAAGTTGAAACAAAGGCGATAATAAAGCTTGTAAGACAGCTCACAAACACCCTTTGTGACATTGCCGACAACCACAAGACAACGGTAATGCCGGGGTATACCCATCTTCAGAGAGCACAACCGATAACATTTGCTCATCATCTTATGGCTTATGCGCAGATGCTTCTTCGCGATATCGGCAGACTTGAGGACGCTTATGACAGAATGAATGTTATGCCCTTGGGAAGCGGAGCGCTCGCTTCGACAACATACCCTATCGACAGACAGAGAGTATGCGATATTTTAGGCTTTAAAGAAATTACACAGAACTCGCTTGATGGCGTTTCGGACAGGGACTTCTGCATTGAGCTTGCCTCGGCGATTTCAATTCTTATGATGCACCTTTCAAGATTTTCCGAGGAGATTATTCTCTGGTGTTCGTGGGAATTCAAATTCATTGACCTTGACGACGCTTATGCTACGGGTTCTTCAATTATGCCGCAGAAGAAAAATCCCGATATTACAGAGCTTATCAGAGGCAAGACGGGCAGAGTTTACGGCGACCTTATGACCTTGCTCACAATGATGAAGGGACTTCCGCTTGCATACAACAAGGATATGCAGGAGGACAAGGAGGCTATATTTGACGCTATCGACACTGTCAAGCTATGTCTTTCGACCTTTATCCCGATGCTTGAAACTATGACCGTGAACAAAGAAAATATGCGCGCGGCGGCGGCAAAGGGCTTTATCAATGCAACGGACTGCGCCGATTATCTTGTCAAGAAGGGACTTGCCTTCCGTGACGCTTATAAGATTACGGGAACGCTTGTTGCAAAGTGCATAAGTCTTAACACTACTCTTGAAGATTTGCCTATCTACGAATACAGACAGCTTTGCGATACCTTTGACAACGATGTCTACAAGGCAATATCCTTGGACGCCTGCGTTACGCAGAGAAATATTGACGGAGGACCTGCGCCCGACGCTGTTGCAAAGCAGATAAAATATGTCAGAGAAAAACTGAAAGCAGATGAATAGTCAACAATGATAACCTATAAAAGCGAAATAACCTTTGAGGATTACAACAATCTGCGTATGCTTGTGGGCTGGAACACAATAACAAAAAGGCAGTTTGACAACGCTATGAAAAATTCCTCATTTTTCACTGTTGCATACGACGGCGACAAGGCTGTCGGAATGTCAAGGGGAGTGGGCGACGGCGGATATCACCTGATGCTCGTCGATGTTATCGTTCACCCCGATTATCAGGGGCAGGGAATAGGCAGAGAGGTTGTATCTCAGTTTATGAAATATGCCGATGACAGTATTGAAAGCGGAGAGGGGATTTCTCTCACACTTCTTTCTGCCTACGGCAAGGAAAAATTCTATGAAAAATTCGGGTTTCATATCCGCCCCGTAGGAAAAGAGGGCGCGGGAATGAACCTCAAATATGTAAAAAAGTAACGGAAAGGAAGCGACATAATGGAAAAGGTCAAGGTATATATCGACGGTCAGGAAGGCACAACGGGGCTTAAAATTCTTGAAAGATTTAACGGAAGAAACGACATAGAGCTTTTGAAAATCGACGAGGACAAGAGAAAAGATCCTGACGAGAGAAGAAAATTTATAAATTCTTCGGATTTTACCTTTCTTTGCCTGCCCGATGACGCTTCAAGAGAGGCGATCTCGATGGTTGAAAACCCGAATGTAAGAATTATCGACGCTTCAACCGCGCACCGCACAAATCCCGATTGGGCATACGGCTTCCCCGAGCTTTCGCCTGAATTCAGAAACAAGATAAAAACTTCAAAGAGAGTGGCTGTTCCGGGATGTTATGCAAGCGGATTTATTTCTCTTGTCTATCCTCTTGTGCAGGACGGCGTTTTCGCCCCTTATCAGCATGTTACAAGCTTTGCCGTTTCGGGTTACAGCGGAGCAGGCAAAAAGGGTATCGCTCAGTATGAGGACGAAAACAGAGCGAAAGAATTTGACGCACCAAGAATGTACGCTCTCGCACAAAACCACAAGCATTTAAAAGAAATGCAGGCTATATCGGGGCTTTCGTATCCTCCGATGTTCAACCCTATGGTGTGCGACTATTTTGCGGGTATGATAGTTGCCGTTCCCATTGTGAGAAGAACTCTTGCAAAGAGAACATCCATAAACGAAATTTATGAAATTTTCAAAGAGCATTACAAGAACGAGCATTTTGTCAAGGTAATGTCCTTTGGGGGAGAGGCGGAATTGCCTAACGGCTTTATGTCGGCAAATGCGCTTGAAGGAACAAACAATATGCAGATTTTTGTCTGCGGAAACGACGAACAGATTCTGCTTTGTTCGCGACTTGATAACCTTGGAAAAGGTGCGTCGGGCGCGGCGGTTCAGTGCCTTAATATTATGATGGGCATTGACGAAAAGACAGGTCTTGAATAATCTGATTTAAGGTGAGAAAAATGGAAATGAAAGTTATTGACGGAGGAGTCTGCGCCGCAAAAGGCTTTAAAGCAAGCGGACTCTACTGCGGAATAAAGAACAATCCGACAAAGAAGAACGACATTGCCCTTATTGTGTCGGACACAATGTGCAATGCGGCGGGAGTGTATACACAGAATAAAGTCAAGGGTGCTCCCGTAATTGTAACAAAAAGAAATCTTGAAAAAACGGGCGGAAAGGCAATAGCGGTAATTGTCAACTCAAAGAACGCAAACACCTGCAACGCCGACGGTGAAGAAAAGGCTGAAAAAATGTGCAGTCTTACGGCAGGCGCACTGGGCATAAAGCCCGAAGAGGTCATTGTCGCCTCAACGGGAGTAATAGGACAGATTTTGCCGATAGAACCTATTGTCGAGGCTGTCCCCAAGCTTAAAGCCACTCTTTCTTATGACGGAAACGAGCAGGCGGCAATCGCAATAATGACCACAGATACAGTGAAGAAAGAGTATGCGGTTGAATTTATGCTTGACGGAAAGGTTTGTCACATAGGCGGAATGGCAAAGGGAAGCGGAATGATTCATCCGAATATGGCGACAACGCTTAACTTTATCACATCCGATGTTGCTATTTCTTCCGAGATGGTGAAAAAGGCTCTTTCCGAGATAGTCAAGGTGACATACAACTGTCTTAGCATTGACGGCGACCAGTCCACAAACGATACC
>CAMGJS010000106.1 GCA_946056455.1 uncultured Clostridia bacterium
CCGAAAGTATTTTTAACATTACGAAGGTGTATTATTCCTTTTTTGATAATTTTTACTCGTTATTTGATATTATGCCGTAAATTTCACCCTTTGAAAAGCCCGTTTCCTTTGCAATAAGCTTGCAGGCCTCTGTCGGCTTCATTCCGCCGTCAATAAGAGTTTGCGCTTTTTCTGCCGCCTCGTCAAGAGTAATCTTACATTTTTCGTCCGTTTCTTTTGCGCCCTCTATTACAAGAACAAATTCTCCCCTCGGGGCATTGTCGCCGTCATAAAGCGTTACAGCTTCTTTGAGCGTTGTTCTTATAATTTCTTCGTGGATTTTTGTCAATTCTCTGCAAAGAGAGATTTTTCTGTCGCCGAAAGCTTCATAAATATCCGCAAGAGTATCTTTCAATTTGTGGGGAGCTTCATAGAAAATCAGCGTGTGAGTATCGTTTTTAAGGCGGATAAGAGCCTCTTTTCTCTGCTTTTTGGGGACAGGCAGAAAGCCCTCGAAGGCAAATCTCGCCGTTGAAAGTCCGCTTACGGCAAGAGCCGTCACAACAGCCGACGCGGCAGGTACGGGAACAGTCTTTATCCCCGATAAAGCCGCAAGCTTTACCAGTTCTTCTCCGGGGTCCGATATGCAGGGCATACCTGCGTCCGTCACAACGGCGCAGCTTTCGCCCGATAAAATTCTGTTGCATATATTCTCGGCAACGGAATTCACGCTGTATTTATGATAGCTGACAAGCGGTTTTTTTATGTCAAAATGGTTGAGCAGTTTTAGCGTTACCCTTGTATCCTCGGCGGCGATAAAGTCAACCGCACGCAATGTATCAACCGCCCTTGCCGTCATATCCGAAAGATTGCCTATCGGAGTTCCGACAACATAAAGTATACCCGACATTACTCGTCCTCCCTGAATTCTTTTGCGTAAATTGATTTCATCTCGTCCGAAAAATCGTTGTCGCCGTTCTGAATATAAAGCTGGGGGAGTATCTTCATAAACGGCTTTCCGCCCTTTCGCCCCTCTATTAAAAACAGCCACGGAGCGTCACTTGGCGTCTTGCTCACAAAGCGCAAGGTCTTAGGCTCAATGCCGTTTTTACGCATAGCGACAACAACATCGGCAAGCCTTTCGGGGCGGTTGCATATACATAATCTTCCGCCGAATTTTAAGAGCCTTTTTGCCGCCTTGCATACATCGTCAATGTTGCAGAGTATCTCGTGCCTTGCGATTTTTTCTGCCGTGAGTTCGCTTTCTATTCCTGCTCCGCAGGCTTTATAAGGCGGATTGCAGGAAACAAGGTCTAATCTGTTTAAAGGCGCACTGTCCCACAAAACTTTAAGGTCGGCACAGATAGGCTCAACCGACTTTACATCTGAGCGTTCAACGCTTTCACGGAGCTGTTCGATAGCTTGCTCCTGAATGTCGACAGCATAGATTTTTTTGGGGTTAAAGCCCTTTACCATCAAAAGCGGAATTATTCCGCAACCTGTTCCGAGGTCGCATACAATATCTGTTTTTTTCGGAGCAGAAAATGCCGTGAGCAAAAAAGCGTCCGTCCCGAAGGAGTGTTCGTCGCTAACGCAGATTTCAATTTTATCGGATAATTTTTCGTATCGTTTTTCTTTCATTTCATCACCGCTTAATCATTTTCCCATCGGTGCAGGGGCCTGAACATTCCTCGGTCGTTTATGGGTGACGAGGTCTTGAACCTTGCAATGTCCAGCACATAATCATAGGGCATTCCGCTTTTGTCGTGGGCGGCAACATCAATGCGGTATGAGCTTTCCATAAATCCCGAACGCTCGATTATGAGCGAAATTCTTCCCCTTTGCTTTATATCCACAAGAACGCCGTCTATGTATGTATCGGTGAAGTATCTGCAAATGCCGTCCGTGCCGAATATCCCCACGCTGAAACCAATCTCCGAAACAGGCTTGTTTATCTTGTATTCAATTCTTATAACCATTCTGCCCTCGGGGTCAAAGTCAGAGCATTTCTTGCCGCTGCCTGAAAAAAGGTCAACGCCCAGAATCTCAATATTTTTATTGCCCCATCGTGAACGCTCGCTCTCGGCGGCTGTTCTCGTTTCATAAAATCTTGTCAGCTTTCTGTCCTTTTCGGCAAAAGCCTTTTCAAGAAAGGCGGTAACTTCCTTTTCGGGCGCGCCGTCGGAGATTATGGTTTTTTCGCTTAAGACCACCGTTCTTGCAGAAAGGGAATAGGGCAGACTAAGGGCGCTGTCCGATATAATAAAGGTTGTCCCCGAAAGTTTAAGCTCAGTTATTTTGTCGATAGCTTTTCTTATAAAAACAGCGTCAAAAAGCGACTGCATATCGTCGATAAAAACAAGCGAGGGTTCCGCAAAAGCGACAGCCGAAAAAACAAGCCTTGCTTTCATCCCGACAGAATAAGAAGAAATGTTCTCGTCAAGACTGTCCCCAAGGTCGCAAAAATCCTCGGCAAGAGTGAGGAGAGGGGGTATCTCCTTATTCTTTATTCCGACAGCCGAAAAGACAATAGAGAGATTTTTTCTTCCGTTTAAATTAGGCTTTAATTTTTTTATAAGAGCGTTTATGCTTATCGCTTTTGCGTTTATACTTAGAGTGCCGTCAAATTCATTGTCCGCCCCAGAAAGAATGTTTATAAGAGAGCTTTTGCCCGAACCGCTTTCACCGATAACGGCTATACATTCTCCCTTTGAGGCTGAAAAATCAATGTCCCTTAAAATGAATTTTTCTTCATATTCGGGCTTGAAAAATGAAGAGCCTGCTTTTCTTCTTACGATTTTTTTGCTGATATTTTCAGCGGATATGACAATATCGTTCACAAAGCAAGCCCCCTTTTTCTTTTTTCATAGTATATCACATTGCTATGATAAAATCAATATTTATCTCACGAGCGTACATTTACAGCCAAAATAAAAAGGTATCGGAAAATCTTCCGATACCTTTTTATCTTATCTCACTGCCCTGAGGTTCAGCTGCTTTTTGTATTTCAGCCTGAGCTTATCCGAAATCAGCGCAATAAATTCGCTGTTTGTCGGCTTGCCCTTGCCCGTATTTACGGTATATCCGAAATAGGAATTGAGAGTGTCAACATCGCCTCTGTCCCACGCAATTTCAATGGAATGTCTTATGGCTCTTTCAACTCTTGACGAGGTGGTGTCAAAGCGCTTTGCAACGGTGGGGTAGAGGATTTTTGTAACGCTTTCAAGCATCTCCTCATCATAAATAGAAAGCAGAATAGCCTCTCTTAGATAATGATAACCCTTTATATGCGCAGGCACGCCTATCTGATGGATAATGTCGGTAACGATTACTTCCATATTGACATCCTCGTGCTCCTTTGAGCTGTCGCTCTTGCTGACGATTATTGTTTTTTCAACAAGGGTGTGAACTCCGAAAGGCTTTTTGATGACCTCAGTTGCGCCGTTTTTGATAAGCTCGTCATCCTCCGTCATCTGACCGTATGAAGCAATGACGATAAACTTCGGCGGAGTAAATGTAACGGCGGACGCCTGCTTGATAATATCCTTGGCGGCAATGCCCGACATTTCAGCGTCAATAATAGCAATATCGGGGTTTTCTTCTCTGATAGCCTCGATAGCCGCTTTGCCGTCCCTCGGTCTTGTTATGACGGAAAAACCGCTGTTGCGCAATGCGTTAGCTGCAATGGATTCGCCATTTACCGAGTTTTCACATATAAGTACCTTTGTTTTCGTATTCATTCGGGATTACCTCCATAAAAATTGCTAATTTTTTCCATAAACCTATAATATCACATTATTATTCCATTTGCAAGAGTAATTTATCGAAATTTTTCGACATCGTCAAATCCCTTATTTTCGCACTTTTTTGATATAACCCTGTTTATCTCGGTATAAATCACCGAAAGAAGAGGAATACCGAGAATCATACCCCACACCCCGAACAGACCTCCTCCGACAATAATTGCGAAAAGAGTCCAGAAGGGTTTGAGTCCGACGGAGGTTCCCACAACGCGTGGATAGATAAGCTGTGATTCTATCTGCTGTAAAACTATTATAAAAATGACAAACCATATAGCGCTCATAGGGTCTGCAAAGAGTAAAATCATTGCGGAAGGAATCGTTCCCATAATAGGGCCGAAAATGGGGATAAGGTTTGTAAAGGCGATTATCACGCTTATGAGCAGGGGGTACTCAAAGCCGAAAATAAGCATACCGATAAAGCAGAGAACGCCCATAATCAGCGCTTCTGTCAGCTGACCGCTGATAAAGCCCGAAAAGGTCTTTACAAAAACCGAGTATAGCTCTTCGGCTTTTTCATAGGCTGTGGGCGAGAGCAGGGCGGTAGCGACTTTTTTTGCTCCGCTTTTAAAAGAGCTTTTGCCCAGTACAAAATAAAAGGATACCGCAAAGCCGATAAAGGTATCGGCAACGCCCCTTGCCGCTCCGCCGAGAGCGTTTGTTGCGGTTGAAACGGCTGTCGGAATGTATTCTCTTATCTTTTCGGGCGGAGGGAGCAATTTTTCGCTTATGCTTATCAAAGGGAGTTTTGCAAGTGTCTGGGAAAAATTGTTGTAGTACACATCAAAATTTTCAAAAAACTGCTTTACGCTTCCCACAAGGCTTGGAATAACAAAATACAGCGCCGCCACGATTATTCCGACAAATATGACATACACACCCAGCGATGAAATCACCCACGCAACCTTTTCGGGCACCTTATCCGTCCGCCAGATTTTCACAACTCTTATTGCAAAGGAATTTATCACAAACGCAAAGGCAACGCCTACAAAAACGGGACGCAGAGCGAGAAAAACGGTCTTTAAAAGAAAAAATACCGCGTCATACTTCCAGAAGCAGAATATTATAAGAATTATCGCAAACACCGTCAGAATAATTTCCCTGACAGGCAGAAAGGG
>CAMGJS010000107.1 GCA_946056455.1 uncultured Clostridia bacterium
CAAAAGTCTTTGCACCAATGATTACACATAGGTTTCAGTTTGGTTACAATTTTTTATTATGTCAAAAAATGCCGATAATAAGGCGATTTGCGACTATAAGGCAAATATATGAAACGGCTGTTTGGTGTTGACTTTTTATAAAATGTATTGTATAATCTTTTTTGTATGCAGGCTTTGTTCGGCATACATATAAAGATAAACCGATTATGTATTGGGGGATAGAAATGATTTCTGATGGTAGTCGATTGCCCGTCGCGGTTGACGGTGCGGGCGTTTCGGCATGGGGAATTGTAATTATCGCGGTTCTTATTTTAGCAAGAGGATTTTTCACATTGTGCGAATCCGCAGTGACCGAGATAAACGATTCCGCCGTTAAAGAGTTTGCGAATGAAAATGGAAGCAGGAAGGTACTTTTTGATATTCTTGAAAAGCCGTCTGCTATGATAACTACCTTTTCGGCAAACCGTATTCTCTCTGCTGTTCTTATAACTTTCTTTGCGCTCTCCGTTTTCTTCGGGGCACTTTCGGGTAAATTAAGCGTTCTGCTTGAAGGCTCTGTTCTGCCCGAAGGATTTGCGGACGGTTTATCGGCGGCGGTGATAATAATATCGTCCGTTGTTGCGATGACCGTATTAAGCGACAGGATACCGAAGAGGATAGCTCTTGCCGCGAATTCCGTTTCGCTTGCGTCGGCTGTTGCCGTTCCCGTAAAAATTCTTATTATCCTGCTGACTCCGCTCACTGCGCTCTGCGGTCTGCTGACAAAGCTCTTCTCGTTGCTGTTCGGACTTTCACAATCCGATGAAAAGGACATAGCGACAGAAGAAGAGATACTCATGCTTGTGGACGCAAGAAACGAAACGGGCGAGCTTGAAGAGTCCCAGAAAGAGATGATAAGCAATATTTTTGAGTTTGACGATACCTTAGCGGGCGATGTCATGACTCACAGGACCGATATCGACGCAGTTGAAATCCACGCAAAAATTCCCGATGTCATTCAGCTTGCAATAAGCTCGGGGCGTTCAAGAATACCCGTTTATGAGGGTACGATAGACAGCATACTCGGATTTGTCTGCGTTAAAGACCTGCTATGCCTGATAGGCTGCGAAAGCGTTGACGGCTTTGAGATAAGAAATTTTCTGCGTGATATACTTTATGTTCCGGGCACCAACTCCTGCGGAGAAGTATTTGAGCTTATGCGAAAGAACAAGGCTCAGCTTGCGGTTGTTGTGGATGAATACGGCGGAACGGCCGGGCTTATCACGATGGAGGATATTCTTGAATCCATAGTGGGCAGTATTCAGGACGAATACGACGATGATGCCGAAGATATTACAGAGGTTTCCCAAGGCGTTTACATGATTTCAGGCACTGCCGACCCCGAAGAGATACTTGAAGGGTTGGGAATAAATCTCCCGGAAGAGCACGAATACGACACCATGGGCGGATTTATCACAGACCTCCTCGGGCGGATACCCGAAGAAAACGAAAACGCCGCCGTAGTTTATGAAGGCGTTGAGTTCACCGTTCTTGTAACGGAGGAAAAAAGGATAACCAAAATCAAAGCGGTTGTTCTTAACGATAAAACCAAAAACAAAGAATGAAAAGGAGAATTGTCAATGAACAAGAAAAAGTCATCGGTACTTCTTGCTCTCGTTATGGCGGGCTTAATGTCCGTTTCGCTCTTTACGGGATGTAAGAAAAATGAAATTCAGGATACCGTTCCTGACACATCTTCCCAGGCAGTAACACCTGTGGGCGACACATGGGATTGTCCTGCATGCGGAGCTACGGGAATTTCATCGAAATTCTGTCCCAACTGCGGCGAGGCTAAGGACTGGACCTGTGCTTCATGTGGTCAGACAGGAATAACATCAAAGTTCTGCCCTTCATGCGGAGCACCCAAGGGCGGCGCACCTGAGGATACAACAGCAGGAACTACTGAAACAACACCTGCTCCCGAAACAACAACAGCGGCTCCTGCAACAACGGCGGCTACAACTACAAAAGCACCTGCCACAACAACAGCGGCACCTGCTACTACAACAACAGCGGCTCCCGTTACAACAACAACCGCTAAGGTAACAGACGCTCCTTCGGCATATGTAAAGAACTCTAACAGATATGTTTACGGTACTCTTTCGGACGACGAAAAGAGAGCTTATGTTGAAATCTACAACGGAATGAAGAACCGCGAAGAGAGAATTACTCCTTCCGTAAGACTCAGCTCCGACAAGCTCAAGGAAATTGCAAAGAATGTTATCTTCCAGGAACCCAGCAGCTATATGACTCTTAAAATCGGTATTGACGGAAACAGCGTTATCTGCAAATACGACTTTACAGCTTCAGAGGCTGCCGCAATGGAAAAGGCCTGCGAAAGTGCAATGTCAAAGATTCAGGCTAAGTTCCCCGCGAACGCTTCCGACTATGATAAGGTAAAGGCTATCCACGACTACATTGTTCAGAATACAGTATTCTCAAAGGACAACAAGTACAGCGCATACGCTTACGGTCCTCTCGTTGCCGGCGTTGGTCAGTGTGAAGGCTACGCAAAGGCTATGACATATGCTCTCACATACTTCGGACTTGAAAATGTCCGTATGGTAGGTACAAAGTACGACGGTCTTTCACACGCTTGGAACAAAGTTAAGGTTGCAGGCAAGTGGTACAACATCGACGCTACATGGGACGAATACTACACTGAAAAGCAGACAAGCGCAGTAAGATACACATTCTTCCTTATCCCCGACGCAGGCATCATGAGCGGAAGCGGAAAGAACTACATTTCACAGTGCTCATTCACACCTCCTTCGGCAACATCATGGGACAGCAACTACTTTGTAAAGTCGGGTTACTATGCAACTTCTCTTGCAGACGCAAAGACAAAGATGCAGGCGGCTGTTATCAACGCTGCAAAGAAGAAGCAGGAAGTTATCCAGATCAAGTGCAGCGACAAGGCTGTTTATGACGAAGCAAGCGCATGGCTCAAGAGCAATTATGCCACACTTGTAAATACATCAAACAACACTTCGGGTTGCTATAAGGCTACACCCAAGTCGCTCGGAGATACAACATTCCTTACAACAGATAAGTACATTCTCGAACTTGTTGTAACATATTAGTAATAGACAGAAAAGTTTTCGGGGCGGTGAAAAAATCGCCCCGAACTTAATCTTAGTGAGAAAATTGAAAATTATTTGAGAGGTCTAAAAAATGAAAAAAAGAATTTTATCCGTTATACTTGCGGCGCTTACCGCACTGTCGTTTGCGGGCTGTTCAAAAAAGCCTGCGGAAGATAACAGCGGCAACAACACCCCTGCCGTAACAGATACCGAGACAAGCGGCGGAAACAGCACACCGTCCGAAGTCGGAGATGTTCCGAAATATGTTTATAACACACTTTCGGACGAAGAAAAGTCGATTTATGACAAAATCCTCACGGGAATTGAGAATTTTGACGAAGAAGTCGACCTTGGCGCAGAATATCCCACAGACACGGTAACAAAAGTTTACAAGAATGTTTTTTATCAGGAGCCCGAAATATTCTGGTTCTATGCAACAAACGAACAGTTCAAGACAGCCGGCGACACAATGTCGACAATCGCTTTGCAGTACAGATACGACAAAGAAAAATCTGCTGCGATGAAAGAAGAAATCTACGACGCGCTTGCTAAGATAGAAGCAACATTCCCTGCAAACGCAACTGATGTAGACAAGGTCATCGCTATTCATGATTATGTTATCAAGCATACCGAGTTTTCAAAGGACGATGTTTATGCAAAGAACGCATACGGCGCCCTTGTCGGAGGATATTCGCAGTGCGAAGGCTATGCAAAGGCTCTTGCTTTTGCCTGCAACTATTTCGGCATTGAAAATGTAAGAATAACAGGTAACAAATGGGACGGCAACTCGCACGCATGGACCAAGGTAAAGATTGACGGCAAGTGGTACAATGTCGATGTTACATGGGACGACCCTGAAAGCTCCAACGGCGAACAGATTTTGAGACATAACTATCTTTTTGTTCCCGACGCTGACATCAACGACAAAACCCACATTGTAATCTGTGATTTTGTTCCCCCTGTTGCAGATTCGACGGATATTGATTACTTCAAATACAAGAACCTTTATGCAACGACAGCGGAAGAGGCTGTATCTCTTATGCACGACCTTGTAATTGAACAGGCGGAAAACGGAGAAACCGTTTGTCAGGTCAAGTGCTCTTCAAAAGAGGTTTATGAAGCCGCTTTGAAGGAGCTTATCGACAACGGCGGACATCAGCAGATTTCAAAGGACGCAAAGGAAGTTAATCCTGATTTTTCTTCATTCGGACTTATGAACGACAACGAACTCTTTATCATTCATTTCAATATCAAATATAACTAAATTAATTTTTTAGGGCGGAGGTCGCTATGAACAAGCGTTTTTATACTGTAACAAGCGTTGTGCTTGCGTTTATGCTTATGCTTGGCGGATGCGGTCTGAACGACGCTCCGACAATAAGCGATGTTACCGAAGCCCGTAGCGAACAGACAACAGTGTCGGAAAGGGCTTCCGAAAGTGAAATTCTTTCGGAGCCTTTTATACCGACTGAAATTACCGAAGAAACAACAACACCCGAAGCAACGGAAGCTACTGTTTTGGAAACAACTGTCGCCGAAACAATAGTTTTTCCCGTAACGGAAACAACAACAACTGCGGTTGAAACCGCACCATCAACAGAGAAAACAACGGTTTCTGTATCTCTTGCTCCGTCATCGGGCAGCAAGCCGTCGCTTGAAGAGATAACGAGACCTTATCCATACAGATTTCTTACAGAAAAAGAAAAACAGATTTACGACATATTTGAGGGAGCGGCGGTGTCC
>CAMGJS010000108.1 GCA_946056455.1 uncultured Clostridia bacterium
GGCAGTTCTCATATAGTGAAAAAGATACTGCTGAGCTATTCCTGCTGTTTCTATCGCATTTTCGGGCAGACCATCAGGGTAATATTCCGTCATCACTCTTTTTATCCATACATCAACAGGGAACGCCTCAACTCTGTAACAGCCGTACAGCAGAACGCACTCGGCAACCTTCGGTCCTACTCCCTTTATGGACATAAGACTTTTTCTCGCCTCGTCTATGGGGAGAGTTTTCAGCTCGTCAAGCTTTACTCTTTTACTGTTTACAGCGTCCGCCGCGTCAAGAATATATTTTGCCCGAAAGCCCGTTCTTAAAGGAGCAATATCGCTTTCACTGCACTGAGCGAGCCTTTCTGCCGTCGGAAATCCGCCGAACATCTTGCACATATTCTCGATTATTCCCTTTATCCTCGGAATATTATTGTTCTGCGAAATGATAAAAGAGATGAGCGTTTCCCAGGTATCCTGCTTTAAAAGCCTTATCCCTTTTGCATATTCGCACGCTTTTTTCAGCGTTTCATCGGAGCTGTATGTTTTTTTCAGCTCCGCATAATCGGTGTCAAGGTCGAAATAATTCTGCCAGAACGACAAGAAATCTTCCTTTGTCGTATCTTTCAAGACAAACTCGTTGCCGTACTGTTCAATGTAAAGCTCTCTGTCAAGAGCAAATCCGCAAAATCCGTTTTCGGTCTTTTTCCAACGAAAAGCCTGACCGCAGTCCAAGGTTTCGGCGAGGTCAAAATCATCGCAAATAAAGTGTATATCGTTGTTTTTAACGCAAAAATCCATAAAAAACACTCCTTTACACTTATTATACAGCAATTAAAAAATATGTCAAATGAAAGGATTTTTTGTATGAGAGAAAGTATTCTTACAATCCCCATCAGCGAAATTATGGAGGATAACTGTACCTGTCCCATCTGCAAAATGCGCGATATGCTCGAACAGCGCACCGTCGAGTATATAATGGGTGCCGCTATGATGGAGCCCGATGTCCGCATCGAAACCAATAAACTCGGTTTCTGCTCCGAGCATTTCACAATGATGAGAGCCTGCAAAAACCGACTTTCCTTAGCGCTTATGTTGCAAACGCATTT
Source organism: uncultured Clostridia bacterium (assembly GCA_946056455.1). Lineage (GTDB taxonomy): Bacteria > Bacillota > Clostridia > Oscillospirales > Ruminococcaceae > RGIG4131. The sequence goes on from CAMGJS010000108.1 coordinate 1,095, forward strand.
GCAGACCTTGAACGAAGAAATTTTTTCGGGCAAGCGACTTTTTGAGCCAAAGAACGCAAAGAAGAAAAAGCTTTCCGAGATAAACACCTCCTGCTTTGTGTGCAGTAAGGTCGATTGGGGAATGGAGCGTCTTTTGAAAACCTTTTTTGAGTGCTACAAGGACGCATCCTTCAAAGAACAGCTCCGCAACTGCAAATATATCTGCCTGCCTCACTATGACCTGCTTTTGTCCGAAGCGCCCAATCATCTTAAAAAGGACGAGCTTGAACTTTTTATAGGTGACATTAAAAAGCTTGCTGGCGAATACGCAAAAGTGCTTTACGACGATGTTTCCCACTATTGCAGTATGTATGACTACCGAAATACAGGTGCTGACGCCGACTGGGGAACTTCCCGTGACAGTATTGAAAGAGCAATAAAATTCCTCACCTCAAGGGACGAATTGTAACCCCGCTGTAACCCCGTTTTCACCGCCGTTTACAGACTGTAATGTTGAAATTTTTCACTTTGTCGTTTGAAAGTCATAGCCGTTTCTGCGGTCTTTTCCACACTTTCAACATAGTTTTCAACCGAAAATTTTTAAAATCCGAAGTTTTCAACACTCAATTCAGTATCTTTTCAACATATTTTTCAACATTTTTTGTAAAGTCGGGACTACTTTTTGTATAAAAAACTTTACATTTGGCTAAAATATCCATACAGATATTTTGCAAAGGGTGATGATTTTGCTGAAAGGCGTAAATAAACGGGTTATCGAGATAAATAACCCCGACGGCGAATATTTTGAAAGGGCGATACTCTTTGTCAAGCCCGAAAAGAACGAAACTCCGCCCGAAAAATTATCACAGCTTGCAAAAAGCTATGTGGATAATGTCGATGAAAAAAGCACAAAACGGCAATGGTTTGTCGCGGCGGCAATATCCGTTCCGATAATTTCAGCTATTGCCGCAATAGTGATATTGATATTATTATAGGGTATAACAAGATTTTTTGCTAAAAAAATAGCGAAAAATCTTGTTTTTGTTTTATAAAAATGTTATAATGAATATATATGTGCAAAAATCAAATTCAAAAGGATATTATTATGGCTTACAACAATAATGAAAAAGAAGAAAAAAGCATTATAATAGGCAGAAATCCCGTTATCGAAGCATTAAAGGCAAAGAAGAACATCGACACCCTTTATGTTTCAAAAGAGGGCGGAGGAAGTATCGGTCTCATCTGCAAAATGGCAAAGGAGCAGGGCATTGTCGTTAAAAATGTTGACGATAAAAAGCTTTCACAGATGTCCGAGGGCGGCTCACATCAGGGGGTAGTCGCAATAGGCGCTGTTGCCGAATATGTTTCTGTCGACGATATTCTTAATATTTCCAAGGAAAAGGGAACGGCTCCGTTTATTGTCGTGTGCGACGATATCGAGGACCCTCACAACTTAGGAGCAATCATAAGAACCTGCGAGGCCGGCGGAGTTGACGGCGTAATAATTCCGAAAAGACACAGCGCAACCCTTAACTTCACCGTGAATAAATCCTCGGCAGGAGCGGCAAGCTGGGTACCCGTTGCAAGAGTGCCGAATATCGCCGCAACGCTCGATTATCTTAAAGAAAACGGCGTCTGGGTTTACGGTACCGACGCTTCGGGCGAGGATTACTCCACCGTTGATATGAAAGGTGCGGTTGCGCTTGTCATAGGCTCCGAGGGCAAGGGAATGAGCCGACTTGTAAGAGAAAAATGCGATTATCTTTTAAGCCTTAAAATGAAGGGGAAGGTAACCTCTCTCAATGCTTCCGTTGCGGCAGGTATCTTCATTTATGAGGTTGTAAGACAAAGGGGATAATTTTCGATAAATTTTTTAGGAGGATAAAGAATGGCTGACAATCGTTTTTCGCTTGACGATATTCTTAACGAACACCCAAGACGAGAGGTTCCAAAGTCTGACGAGCCTTTTGACCTTGACAGTATTCTTGCGGGCAGAAATCTTGATAAAATTCCGCCACGCAAAACAGAAAAAGCTCCCATTCAGGAAAGAGTTGCAATAAAAGAAGAAAAGGTAGCCGTCAATGAGCAGAAACCCATAAAGACCGAGCCTGCCAAAACAAAAGAACCCGTCAAGACATCGACCGCCAAGGAGCAAAAGCCTGTTAAGACAGAGCCTGTCAAGGCAAAAGAGCCTGTAAAGGTTAAAGAACAAAAGCCCGTAAAGCAGGAAAATATCAAGCCTGAGAACGAAAATAAACCTGTTGAGCCCGCTTTGAACGAAACGGCTCAGAAAGGTTCTATTTTCGATTACGGAACGATAAATCCCATTGAATACGACTCGTCAAGACAGACAGCAAAGCAGAGCAAAAATACAGAACAATCCGAGCTCAGCCGTGCGCTTGACGGCGGTTTTGTATCGAAAAAGCCGAAGGAGCAAAAGCAAAAGGGCGAGGGATTTTCAGGCGCATTCGGACAAAGCGAGAGTACGGGTGCAATAAAAATAGACGGCGACTTGAAAGAATTTTTCGGAGGAAACTCAGGCTATCGTCCCGTTGACGAGGACAAAAAGAGTATTCTCGACTCTATAAAGGGGATATTCTCCAAAAAAGAGCCTGCCGATGATAACGAAAAGCAATCCTCAAAAGAAAAGCAACCGTCAAAGGAAAAGCAACCCTCAAAGGAAAAACAGAAAGAGGACGAAAGAGCGAAAAAGCTCAAAGAATATACAGCCGAGCTTCCCACTCAGGGCGATGTATATTCCTCTATGATGAAAACCGATGAGCATAAGAAAAGAGAACCGTTCATTGAAATAAAAATCGAAAAACCAAAAAGACCAAAAGAAATCACCCTTGAAATGACAGGCCCCATAATATCCGAAGAACCCGAAGAAGTCAAAAAGAAGAAAAAATCGGATAAAAAAGAGCAGACGGGCAAGCTTTCTTTTGATAATAAGGATGTCAGACCGATAGACGCGCGCAAGTCCGCTGAAAGCGACAATATGGTCGATAATCTCAACCGTATCAAAAAGGAGCGCGGACAGCATACAGCGGTAATTCCGCCCATTTCAAGAAAAAATATTTCCGATATAGATTTAAATCTCGATGACAAAATTCTCCCTAACACCGAGCCTATCCCGATAGACGAATCCGCAAGCGAAATGCAGAAAATGCGCGAGCTTAAAGAGCGCAGAAGACAAAAGGTCAACGATTTTGTCCTCATCGGCGATGATGAAGAAGAGCTTTCCTCCTTGCCCGATGATAAAAAGGAGCTTGAAGATTTTGACTCCTTTGACGACGCGCCTTCCGTTCAGAACGATATTGTACAGCTTAAAAATTCCCTGACGGTAAGGCTTGTTTTCCTTGTCGTTATGGCTCTTGCAAGCGGTTATATCGCCCTTGCAAACGATTTTGACATTCCGATTATGGAAATACTCAGCAAGGGAGCTCAGCCGACAACATACCTTTTTGTAAATATTATTTTGGGACTTCTTTCCGCTTTTGTCTGCTATACTGTAATATCCTGCGGATTTAAAAAGCTGTTCTCTATGAAGTCCGACTGCGACACCATAAGCGCTGTCGGCATTGTGGGAACTCTCCTTGCCGCAACAATAACCCTTGCCAATACGGGAATGGTCTCTCAGGGTTATGCGAATGTATATATTTCCGTAGCGATATTCTCACTGCTTTTCAATACCATAGGCAAACTCCTTATTATACTAGGAACAGAAAAGAACTCCCGCTATGTT
>CAMGJS010000109.1 GCA_946056455.1 uncultured Clostridia bacterium
ACGGAATTATCTCTCACACAAATATGACGGCAAAAACCAAAGAGGGCTATATAGTAAGACTTGCCGACAGAATCGCATATATCAATCACGACATTGACGACGCTATCCGTGCAGGAATTTTAAAAGAAAGCGATTTGCCAAAAGAAATCACTGATATTCTCGGCAATACAAAAACCGAGAGAATTACCACGCTTGTAAGCTCCATCGTTGAAAACGGGGTGAAGAAAATTGCTCCGTCAGATGAAATCGCAAAGGCTCACGAGGCTTTGCACAGCTTTATGTATGAAAGAGTTTACAAAAATCCCATAGCAAAAAAAGAAGAAGAAAAGGCAAAGCTTCTCATCGAAAAGCTATACATTTATTTCTATAACAATCCCGACAAGCTCCCCCTTGAATACCGCAACATAATGGAGCGTTTTGACATTCACCGTGCCGTATGCGACTATATTGCGGGAATGACGGACGGCTATGCTATTGCGCTTTACGAGGAGCTGTTTATTCCAAAGGCTTTTGAGCTTAAATTTAATCTGTAATATAAGAAAGAGGGGCGACAATGCGTTTTTCAGATGAATTTTTATATAACCTGCGACAGAATAATCCGATAGAACAGGTTATGTCTTCTTATGTCACGCTGAAAAAGCAAGGCAGAAACTATGCCTGCGTATGCCCCTTTCACGCCGACAAAAACCCCTCCTGCATTGTTTATACCGACACCGCAAGCTACTACTGCTTCGGCTGTCACGCAGGCGGAGATGTTATAACCTTTATCCGTGAAATCGAAAATGTTGATTTTAATGAGGCTGTAAAAATTCTTGCCGACCGCGTAGGGATGATTATGCCCGAAGACGGCGGAACGGACGGCACGAAAGCATACAAAAAAGCAAGACTTCTTGAAATGAACCGCACCGCCGCGAACTTCTATTATTCGGTGCTTACCTCGAAAAGCGGAATAAAGGGACAGATGTATTTTCAAAGCCGAGGAATAAAGCCCGAAACGGTCAAAAAATACGGTCTTGGATACGCTCCCGATAAATGGTCGGCTCTGCGCGATTATATGAACAGCAAGAAGTTCTCGGACAGCGAGCTTATCGAGGCAAAGCTTTGCGTAATGTCGCAAAAAGGCACTGTTTATGATATGTTCAGGGACAGAGTAATCTTCCCTATTTTAGATGTCAGCAGGAATGTTATCGCATTCGGCGGAAGAATAATTGACGGTTCGGGGCCAAAATACCTCAACTCGCCCGAAACCTATGTCTTTAATAAAGGAAAAAATCTGTTCTCCTTTAACTTTGCAAAAAAAGCAAAACCCGAGAAAATTATCCTTGCCGAAGGATATATGGATGTTGTCGCACTTAATCAGGCAGGCTTTGAAAATGCCGTTGCAACCCTCGGCACCGCTTTGACGCTTGACCAGGCAAGCCTTATTGCAAAAAACGCAAGCAAAAAAGAGGTCATCGTGTCATACGACTCGGACGAAGCAGGAAGAGCGGCGGCACAAAGAGCGATTAAGATTTTTGCTCAGGCGGATCCTGATGTGTCGGTAAGTATCCTGAATATCGAGGGCGCAAAGGACCCCGACGAATATATCAAAAAATTCGGGGCGCAAAGGTTCAGGCTCTTGCTTGACAGCTCTGAAAACGCAATGGAATTTGAGCTGAAAAAATGCAAGGACGGACTTGACCTTTCAAAAGAAGCAGACAAAGCGAAGTATCTTAAAAAGGTACTGTATGTTCTGGCGGAAATCCCCTCGCCTATTGACAGAGAGGTTTATATATCAAAAATCGCCGATGAGCAGGATGTGGGAAAGGAAGTTCTGCGTTCTCAGGTAGCAAGGCTTATGAAATCACGGGAAAAATCCGAAAAAGACCTTAAATGGAGCGGTATCACCGCAAGGACGGTAAATCACTTTTCGGACGATGTAAACCCCGACGCAAAGAAATATCCCAAAGAGGACAAAGCCGAAAGAGGTATTCTTGCCTATCTGTTTGACAGCCCCGAAAGGCTTGATGAAATATTAAAAAAAGTTCCGCCCGACAAATTTGTGACGGCATTTAACAAAAAAGTTTACTCTGCTTTTGCAAAAAAGGCTAAAAATACGGAGCATTTTTCCATTTCGGTTTTTGCAGATGAATTTTCAAACGAAGAAATGGGCAAAATATCCGAAATAATAGCAAAATCACGGGATATAACAATAACCGACGAGGTTGTTGAGGATTATATCAGAGTCGTCCTCTCTCACGATGACGGAATAGGAGATGATGAAAACATTTCGGACGACGACTTTTTGAAAATGGTTGAAAAAATGAAAAAAAATAGATAAGGAGTAATAATTATGAGCGAAAAGAAAATTTCTATCGAAAGCCTTATGGAACAGGGCAGGCAGAGCGGTAAGCTCACTACAAAAGAGATTACCGATGTGCTTGAAGAGCTTGACTATGACGCTGACCAGATGGATAAATTCTATGACAACTGCGCTGAATACAACATTGAAATCATAGAGGACCTCAACATTGACAACGATTTAAGACTTTCTGTTGACAGCACTCAGGACGATTTTGATCTGGAACTTTCTACCGAGGGAATTGCGATAGATGACCCCGTGAAGATTTATCTCAAAGAAATAGGCAGAGTTCCACTTCTTACTCCCGAGGAAGAAATCGAGCTTGCCGACCGTATGGCAAAGGGTGACCCCTATGCAAGAAAGCGTCTTTCAGAGGCAAATTTAAGACTTGTTGTTTCAATAGCAAAGAAATATGTCGGCAGAGGAATGCAGTTTCTCGACCTTATCCAGGAGGGCAACTTAGGTCTTATCAAGGCGGTTGAAAAGTTTGACCACACCAAAGGCTTCAAATTCTCAACATACGCAACCTGGTGGATAAGACAGGCGATAACAAGAGCTATTGCGGACCAGGCAAGAACTATCCGTATACCCGTTCATATGGTTGAAACAATAACAAAGGTGAAAAAGGTTTCAAGCCAGCTTCTTCATCAGAACGGACACGACCCCTCACCCGATGAAATCGCAAAAGAACTTGATATGCCCGTTGAAAGAGTACGCGAGATTATGAGAATTGCTCAGGACCCCGTTTCTCTTGAAACTCCTATCGGTGAGGAGGAAGACAGTCATCTCGGCGACTTTATCCCCGATGATGACGCTCCCGCACCTGCCGAAGCGGCGTCGCTTATTCTTCTTAAAGAACAGCTTGACGAGGTTCTTTCAACTCTTACCGACAGAGAAGAAAAGGTTTTAAGGCTCCGTTTCGGACTTGAAGACGGCCGTTCACGCACACTTGAAGAAGTCGGCAAGGAATTCAATGTCACAAGAGAGCGTATCAGACAGATTGAGGCTAAGGCTTTGAGAAAGCTCCGTCACCCCTCAAGAAGTAAAAAAGTAAGAGATTTTCTTGATTATTAAACGGGAGAAGTACTATGCATATTACTTTGGAATCGGATTATGCGGTGAGAATTGTTTCTTGCCTTGCAAAAGAAAACAAAAGGCTTGACGCCAAGACTATATCCCAGAAGAACAGCGTAAGTCTGCGTTTTGCGCTCAAAATACTCAGAAAGCTTGTTGAAACGGGAATCGTCAAGTCGTATAAGGGTATGCAGGGCGGATACGAGCTTGCAAAAAAACCTTCGGAAATATCACTTTGCGATGTTATTGAAACGGTTGAGGGTACATATCATTTCAGCCGTTGTCTTGAAGACGGTTATGAGTGTTCGTGCGGACGGTCGGGCGACTGCTGTTATCAGAAGGCGTTCAGCAATATAACGGAAATTGTTAAAAAAGAGCTTAAATCCTGGACTTTTGACAGACTGGTGAACGAATAATGCAGTTTGACCGCTACATAATCAAAGTCGGCGAGGATAAGTTTGTCTTCAAAGGAGAATCGTTTGTAAATATCCCACAAAACGCAAGGCGGTTCAACTCTGTTCAGAGTGCCGCAAGATATGCAAAAAAACATAAATACAAAGACTTTGAAATAACAAAGCTTATCGGAAAAGAACAGTACTCCCACGAATACGACTACTGAATATGCAATAACAAAACCCCTTTTCACATATCCTGTGAAAAGGGGTTCGTTTTGTTATGCTTATTTGAACTTCTTTACAACCGAATTGATGTCCTCTGAGGTCTTGACATTCTTGTGAATAAGATTGTTGAGCTTTTCAACCATAGATTTTGTAATTCGGTTCTTTTCGGTTATGCTGTAAACGCTCTGCTCGTTGCGTGAAACGATTGTATCAAACTGCATAGCGTCCGAATGGATTTCGTCAATATACGATGACATTCTTTCAATCTCACTGTTTGTTTCGTTCATCGAATTTTTGAGCATACCGAAGATTTCGTTGTTGCGTTCAAAGCTTGAAACAATATCCTTCTTCATAAAGTCGGTTATTGCGTTGAAGCAACTTTCGATGCTTGCGATATTTTCGTTCATCTCTCTGCAAACATCGGCAATAGCGTTTGCTGACATTGATGAGTTTGAAGAAAGATTCTTTATCTCCTGAGCAACGACCGCAAAGCCCTTGCCTGCCTCGCCTGCTCTTGCCGCCTCTATTGAAGCGTTGATAGCAAGGATGTTTGTCTGCGAAGCGATATCCTGAATGCTGTTGACTTCTTCGTTGATTTTTTCAAATACCTGAAGATAATGCATTGCCTGCTTGATATTTTCCTCGGTAACGGCTGTTTTTTCTTCAATAACGGTATTGATGTTTTCAGCGTCTTTAAGCATATCATCAACAACAGAAGCTCTTTCTCTGTTTGAGTTTATGCTCTCGGTCATAACGGAATTTATCGTTCTGATAT
>CAMGJS010000110.1 GCA_946056455.1 uncultured Clostridia bacterium
AAATCGGGTTTTCATCGGGCGCCCTGAAAATATATTGAAGCTGAGCGCTTTCGCCCTCTTTTATCACGGTGTAGTGATTATGACCGTACGAAGTCGAGTTTGCAACATTTTCGGGGATGAATTCTTCGACTTCGATAGGACGGAAATATTCGGTGTAATCGTCGCCGAGGATAGTGCTTAAAAATGTGTTCTGATTTCTGAAAGGATTGTACTTGACAAAGGTGAGGTCGCGCGCGTCGTTATCTACCATATAGCCGACGGAAAGAGCGTTGTTGTTTTTATAGACGGTGATAATGTCCGACGCATCGTTGATATTTGAGTTGGTGAGAACGATGTCGTCATAAAACAGCGGTTCTTCTTTGGTGAGAACATATTTTATTCCGAAGATGTCATCGGTGAGAAGTGTTGCGCCGTTATACTTTACATAATGCCCTCTTGACGCATAGCCTAACTTGTCAAGCAAGCCTATTACCTTTGCGTTGAGCGTTGAGGACGAGTGGGATACTCCTCTCATTCTGAAAGCGAGAGGGTCGTTTACTGTGCGGTGAAAGGTCTTTTCTGTGCGATAGAAGCTGTCGTCTATCTCATAAAGGTCGTCAATGACTTCTCTGCCCGTTGCGATATAGTTTACATATCCTGAACGCTTGCTGTAAACGACATCGGTGTGGATTGCGTTGAGGGTGTGAAGTGAGTTCCCGAAAAGCTCACCTGCCACAAGAACCACAAAGACATAGGGCATAGCTTTTGAAAGAGGATTTTTCTTGTAGTAGAATACAAGCATAGCATATCCGACGATACAGATAAGCGAGAACCATACTGACTGTGAGGTGATATGCTTGAAGCCGAATTTCTGCGCTATAAGGACATAAGCAATAAGACATGCTGTGATTGCTCCGAGACTTTTGAACGAAACGCCCTCGATGCGCTCGAACGCTTCCGCCGCCATAATAAGAAAGAGGAAGGAGAAGATGAACGAGTATCTGTAAGGGAGCCAGTTTGGAGTCTGAAAACCGTGCCATACAATATCAACGGTGCTGAGATACATACTTAAAAGAATTATTATTGTGGTGATACCGTATCCGACTTTCTTTGAGCTTTTTATGTTTTTGTTCATAAAATAAAGCGGTATCATAAACACGGTGAGCATTCCGCAGTAAACAAAAGGAAGTCCCTCGTTTCTGACTGTGTCATAGCTTTGTGGGAGGAGCTTTGTGAAAAAGTCAAAAAGCTTGAACATTTCTCTTAAAGAAAAGTCGGGCTTTGAAAATTCAAGCTTGCCGAGCTTTAAGGAGTAAACCATAGGCAAGAGAATTACGGCGGCTATTGCTCCTGCGGTGAGAGAGCCTATACCAAAACGGACGCAGGCGGAAAAGAACGCTTTTGCTCCCTGATTTTCTTCGTCCTCGTGAATAAAATAAAGGTAGACAAAGAAATAGATAACGCAGAAAATAGCAATCATCCAGCCGATATAAAAGTGCGCCATAAACATAAGCGTCAGGGGGACGATATATCTTACCTTCTTTTTCTTTTCGATAAGATATTCTATGCCGTAGGTGATAAACGGCAGATAGATAAGTCCGTCAAGCCACATAGGGTCCATAAGCTGAACCACAACATAGGACATAAGAGCATAAAGAATTGAGAAGATAACAGAGGTATAGCTTGTTATGTTCTTTGAATTGCGGATATAATAGTTGAACGCCACTCCGCAGGTGCCGACCTTTAACAGCTGCATTATCATTACGCTTGTGAGTATCCACTTGCGCGGTAAGAGTGCAACTATCAGCATAAACGGGCTTGCAAGATAATAGCCGTATATGCCGAGCATTTCTCCGCCTAAGTTTCTGCTCCACGAGTATAAAAGGTCTGCATTTCCTCTGAAAGCGTCGTTCAGATGCTCATAGTAGTAGATATACTGCCCGTTAAGGTCAAGCACCAGGGGGCAGTAATCGCCGAAGGGGTAATACTCGAATGCGGCAAAGACTGCAAAAAGAATGGCTATCGGTACAACAAAGACTATGAAATAGCTTCTTTAGCAATAAAGCCACGAAAGAAACTTGTTGTTGTCAATATCCAGCTTTTTCACGGTAATTCTCCTTTAAAATGCAATAATATACACATATAATAGTATACCACAATATAAAAGAGAATTTCAAGGATTTTTTATTCTTTTTTGCCCGAATGAGTTATCATTCCGAATATTGCTCCCGCAAGAGGCATAACGGCGGAAAATCCGAACGCTATCGCAAGCTCCTCAAGTGTCAGCGGTGCGTTTGAGAAAACGCTTGCCAACGGAGGAAAATACATCGACGCAAATATAATAGCGGCAGAGAAAATAACAGCAAGGATAAGCTTCGGGTTGTTTTTGAAATTAACGGTAAAAATGTTCTTTTCCTCACTCTTGCACTCAAAAACATGGAGAAGCTGTGACATAACAAGGGTAAATAAGGACGCTGTTCTCGCCTCTTCAAGAGTTACCCCTGCGTGTAAAAAGAAGGAAAAACAACCGAGAGTGCATATTCCTATCATAATACCACGAAAGAAAATCTTTCCCATAAGTCCGCCCGAAAAGAAGCTTTCTTCCTTCGCTCTCGGCTTATGCTCCATAACATTGTCCTCAGCAGGCTCTACTCCGAGAGCTATTGCAGGCAGACCGTCCGTCACAAGATTGACAAGAAGTATCTGCGTTGGGATAAGCACAAGGGGAAGTCCGCCTATAATGCCGAAAAACATAGTTATGACCTCTCCGATATTGCAGGAAAGCAGATAGCGGACAAATTTTCGGATATTCATATAAATCGCTCTGCCGTTCTTGACTGCTCCGACAATTATCGCAAAGTTATCGTCAAGAAGAATAATATCCGCCGCCTCTTTGGTGACATCTGTCCCCGTTTTGCCCATTGATATGCCGATATCAGCCTCTTTTACGGCGGGAGCGTCGTTCACTCCGTCGCCCGTCATAGCGACGATATGCCCCTTTGAGCGAAAAGCGCGTACAATACGCAGTTTATCGGCAGGAGAAACTCTTGCGAACACCGAAATATTTTCTATCCGTGCCGATAATTCGTCATCGGAAAGCTTTGCAAGCTCCGCGCCCGTTATAGCCTCGTTTTTCTCCATAAAGCCTGCTATACCTGCCTGTTTTGCAACGGCAAGGGCGGTCTTTGGGTGGTCGCCCGTTATCATAACGGTTTTTATGCCTGCCTTTTTGCAAAGTCGTATCGCCTTTTTCGCCTCTTCACGAGGAGGGTCAATCATTCCCGCAAGCCCTAAAAATACCATTCCTCCGTCAATTTCAGCGACATTTGCGCTCCGCTTTTTTGCAAAGGCAAGAACTCTTAAAGCCGAATTTGAAAAATTATCGTTGACAGAAAGTATCTCGTCTTTCAGCTTTTTGGTGAGCGGGATTTCTCCGCCGTCCGTTAAAATATGGGAACATTTTTGCAGAACTGCGTCAAGAGCGCCCTTTGTGAAGGCTATTGTTTCGTTGGTGGGGAGCTTTGCGAAAACGGTCATAATCCGCGTTTCGCTTTCAAAGGGAATTTCTTTCACACGGCGGTACTTTGATGAAAGCTTTTCTTTTGTGATACCGCCCTTTGCCGCCGCGACAAGAAGGGCGGTTTCTGTCGGGTCGCCCTCTGTGTGCCATTCGCCGTCCGACGAGATTTTTCCTCGCTCTCTTGTGGAGATGTCATTTTCTGTTCTTATTTCTCCGTTGTTGCAGATGACGGAGCAGTCAAAAAATTCTTCAAGGGTTTTTTCGCTTTTGGGATTTATTGATTTTCTTCCAAGCTTGATTTCACCTGCAATTTTATACCCTTTGCCAAATATATCGTAAATATTACTATTTGTATATATTTTTGTAACGGTCATTTTGTTCTCGGTGATTGTTCCCGTTTTGTCGGAACATATAACGGAAACGCAACCGAGCGTTTCAACGGAGTGAAGTCGCTTGACGAGAGCCTTTTGCTTCATCATTCGGCTGACAGCAAGGGCAAGGGCTATGGTTACTGCGGCAGGCAAGCCCTCGGGTATAGCTGCGATAGCGATTGATATTCCCGTGAGGAGCATTGTGAAGATTTCTTCGCCTTTGAAAATACCCGTTACGGCAACGATAAAGCATATTATTATGCAGATGAGTGCGAGGACTTTTCCGAGCTTGCCGAGCCGTATCTGTAAAGGCGTCTGACTTTCCACCGCCTCGGAGAGCATACCCGAAATCATACCCGTCTGGGTGTTCATTCCCGTTGCTATAACCTTTGCAACGCCGTTTCCACGGGTAATAATGCTACCCGAATAGACGACCTCCGCCTGACCTGTTGCATTGTTAAGCACTTCACCTTTACAGACACATTTTTCTACGGGAACGCTTTCACCCGTCAGAACAGACTCGTCGGCGAAAAGTCCCGATACTGAAATGAGAACGGCGTCGGCAGGAACCTTGTCGCCTGCTTCAAGAAAAATCACATCATCGGGGACAAGCTCCTTTGCAGGAATAACCGACAGCTTTTTGTCGCGGTAACACTTTGCTGTCGGGGAGGTGAGTGCGGTGAGAGCCTCAAGGGTTTTTTCTGCTTTGTACTCCTGAACAAAACCGAGTATAGCGTTTAATAATACAATTAGTATAATTGTTACGGCATCGGTATATTCTTCAAGAAATACCGAAATTACCGTTGAAACAAGCAGAATAAGAGTCATTACATCTCGGAATTGCCCCAAAAATATTACAATGGGTTTATTTTTCTTTTTTTCGGCAAGGACATTCTCCCCGAACTGCTTTAAACGCTCGTACGCTTGCTCAGATGAT
>CAMGJS010000111.1 GCA_946056455.1 uncultured Clostridia bacterium
TAATCAACTGAACTTCAAGGAGGTTTTTTTATGAACGGTAACTCTAATATGGACGCTCTTCTGGGCGCTGTAAGCAAAAAGCTCGGAATGCCCGCAGAACAGCTTAAAAAGGAACTTCAGGAGGGAAAATTCGACAACGCTTTTAAAAATATGTCACCTGCCGATTCGGCAAAGTTCAACGCGGCATTGCAGAACCCGAAGCTTGTCGAGCAGATGATGTCCACTCCGCAGGCTCAGGCGCTTTATAAAAAGCTTTCGGGAAAATAGTTTTTGGGAGAGATTGCTTTGGACGATATGATGAGCAAAATCAATGAGATTTTGTCCGACAAGGAAAGTATGGAGCAGATAAAACAGCTTGCCGAAATGCTCGGAATGTCTCCGCCCGAAGATAATTCCCCCACAGTCGCCGAACAACCGCAGAATGCGGAAAATATGCAAGGGTTTCCCGATATTTCAAAACTTATGATGTTGCAGTCGTTGGCAAAAGAGGCGAGCGAAAGCGATAAGGATACGGCGCTGCTTATTGCGTTAAAGCCCCATCTTTCGCCCGAAAGACAGAAAAAAGCCGACAAGGCGGCAAAGCTTCTGAAAGTAATAGCTATTGTTACGGCGGCAAAAAATTCGGGGCTTCTCGATAATCTTGACAGTATACTTTAACGGTTAAGGGGGGACAAAAATGGCGGCAAGGAACTACTCCCGCGCTGAAATGCAGGCGATGCAGCAGGACGCAGTGAAAAGGGTGCGCGAAATGCAGGCAAGGTCGCAGAATTTCATAAACGGCAACGGCAGGGAGCAGTACCGCCCCGAACCTCCTCCCCCTCCTACGAAAAAAGAGCCGCCTCCACCGCCACCTCCTCCGCCCCAGAATAATTTTTGCCCGAAAAATATTCAGGGCAACGGGAGCTTTTTGTCGGGGCTTATCCCCGATATAAAAATTGACGAGGAAAAGGCGTTGATTATTTTTATTCTGATAATTCTTGCCCGCAACGGCGCGGATATGAAGATACTTCTTGCGCTGGGGTATCTGTTGATGTAGGATTTACGCCGTTGACAAAAGGGTATCGGAAAAATTCCGATACCCTTTTTGTTATCTTCTTCTTTTAAACCGAAGTATCAACCTTAAAAGCTGTAACGCCATTCCCACAGCGCCTGCGACATAGGTCATTGCGGCGGCAAAAAGAACTTTTTTCGCTCCCGAAAGTTCTTCCTCTGAGAGTATTCCGCTTTCGTCAAGAATTCTTATCGCTCTGCGTGACGCGTTGAATTCAACGGGCAAGGTGATGAGCGAGAATAAAAGTCCCAGCGAAAAAAGCAGTATGCCTGCCGAAATAATCACCTGATTATAATTCATAAAACATCCGATGAGTATAACGGGCAATGAAAGCCTTGTTCCGATATTTACAACGGGGACAATAGCCGAGCGTATCTTTATGGGGACATACCCCTCGGAGTGCTGTATAGCGTGACCTGCTTCGTGGGCGGCAACTCCCACGGCGGCAATGGAGTCAGAGCCGAAAACCGAGTCGCTTAAATTGAGCGTCTTGTTCATCGGATTGAAGTTGTCGGTCAGATCTCCGCTTATGTGGTTTACCGAAACATCGTATATCCCCGCGCCGTTTAATATGCGCCTTGCCGCTTCGTCGGCAGAAAGCCCCGAATGTGTCTGCTCCTTCGACCATCTGTTAAAGGTCGATTTTACTCCTGCCGAGGCGATAAGCGAGATGACAACCGCGATTATCGCAAGGATATATGTGTAATCAAAATAATACGGGTTAATGTAATAGGGCATAAGCAATACCTCCTTTGCCTGACGGTATTATTCCGCTTTTAAAGAGTATTATTACAGCCACAAGCTGAATTGAGCAACTCTCCAGCCGTTTTCGGTATTCACGATAGAGTATGTGAAGGTTTCGCTCCATTCCTTTTCGTTATCGGGGAGCTTGTTGTATTCCTCCTCGCTGTATACTTCAATACCGCTGTAATGTGCAGTGAGGGTGAATTTCAGCTCATTTTCGTCAGATGAAATAAGTTCAAAGGTTCTTCCTACATAGAAGATGTTCGAGCCTCTTGCGCCATCTCCGCATATAAGCTCTCCGTCAAGGTTCTGATAGTAATAATTGTTGAGGAAGAAGCTTTCTGCAAGTTCATCGGTAAAAATCGAACGGATATATTTTTCAAAGCTTTCATAGCTGACGCCCGTTCTGAAAAAATCATAGGGCTGGTCGCCGTTGAGCATAACGGGCACCGTTCCATTTACGGGAGTAAGTCCGAGACTTGTGCTGCAAGAACTCATACTTACGATATAGTGTGCGTTTGCAAAAGCCTCGCCCTGCTCTTCGTTGAAAAATTCGGGCAGGTCCATATAGTAAGCGTCCTTGAATTTCATATCCGAAAGCTTTTTGTCAAACTCGCGAAGATTTACAGCAGGTGTCGTAGCGGTAGTTTCTGATGTTTCCGCCGTAGTTTCTTCGGGGGTTGTTTCCGTGGGTGTTTCCGTCTGAGGAACGGTGACGGGGGGTTCGTTCTCGCCCGTGACAAGAGTACACGCCGCAAGAGCCGTGCAAGCCGCCAATGCGAGAAGTACAATAAGTGCTTTTTTCATTTTTCATTTTCTCCTTGTTTGCATATTTAAACGCTATTTCGCCTCTGAAAGCGTAATACCGTTATTGCCGAGCGGTATCTCGTGGTCAAGACCGACGAACTTTCCGTTCTGTTGCCACAAAACCTCTTTGACAAAGTTGTACTTTTCGCTGTCCCAGGTCTTGAAGTCGTCAAGGACAAGTCCGCCCGTGTCGCCCGAGTTTGCCTGATAGCACCAGAATGTGTGATTGATTTTGTTTTCCTTGATAAGCTGACGCATATAGGTCATCCACTTAAGGTTGGGATCTCTCATAAATCCGCCCCATTCGCCGATAAGCAGGGGAGCGATATTCTGGTCGTGGATATAGAACCAGTTGTCATACCAGCAATCGTCCATAAGGGTTTTATATGTGTAATTCTTCTTGAACCAGGGCTGTTCATAAACTGTCGGACCGTAATCGTGAGGAGAGTAGACAAGCTTGTTCTGATATTTGCCGAGGTTTATGGGATAATCCTTGACGCCCCTTAAATTTCCGCCCCACCATGTTGTGTAGTAGTCCGCCATATTTGTGGAGGTGAAGTTATTCGTCTTGGGGTTTATGGGGTAGCTTTCCGTTCCCTCAACGAGAATAAGTACATTCGGATTTTTGGCAAGAACCTTCTTTGCGGCTGTTTCCGCTGTATACTTCCAGTTGTTCTGAGAAGTAGAGTTGTTCCAGATAGCCATATTGTTGATACCTTCCGAAGGCTTTCCGTGAGGCTCGTTTTTAAGGTCATATGCAATAATCGTGTCGTTGTTCTTGTATCTTTCCGCCATCCATTCAAGCGCGCGATAGTAGTTGTTGACAGAGGTACTTGATGTGTACCAGAGGTTTGTCATATGCCCCATAGCGTCGGTGTCTGCCGAGTGAATGTCAATTATTATCTTTATTCCGTAAGCTTCGCAGAGCTCAACCACATAGTCGAAGATTTCAAGACTGTTCTTGCCGACAATATTCGGGTTGAGTGCCTGATTGAAGTTTGCCGACGGACAGTTTCCTGCCTCCCACTGATTGACAAGCTGAGCCGAAATGGGAATACGCAGAACATTGAAGCCGTGGTCTGCAATAGACGAGAGGGAGCTTTCAAGGTTGCTGTTCCATAGTCCGTCAAAAAGGTTTGTGCCCGTGTTATAGCCTGCCCAGTTGCAACCAGTCAGCCAGACCTCTTTGCCGTTTTTGTCCACAATTCTGTTGCCCTTGACAAAAAGCCAGTCGTCGCCCTGAACTGCCTTTTCGGCGCGTTTAAGGTCGGCTTCTCCCGTTATCACGGGGATAACATCGTTTCCGCCGTTGTTGTTATTGTTGTTATTATTGTTATTGTTGTTATTATTGTTGTTTCCGCCTTGTGAAGTAGGTGTAACCTTTTCTCCGTTAACTCTCATTTCCTTTATTGTGAATGAAGAGGGAGACGCTATTATAAATCCCGTTGTTGAAGTTCCGTTTGAAGCTATGTTAGAGTTATTCTGGTCGCCTGAAATTTTAAGTACCGTTCCGTTTAAGGAGTAGTTTCCGTTCCAGCTTCCAGATACCTTTGAGCCTGCGGGGACATCGAACTCAACTGTCCACGAAGAAACGCCCTCCGAGCCGTTGTTCTGAATTGTTATGTCAAACTGCGAGCAGGTTCCGTTGCCGTCCTCCCACGAGGAAACAAGCTTATAGCTTGCCGAAAGTCCGCCAGAGGTCGTGCTGTTGCCCGAGGGTTTCGTTGTTGTCCCCTCTGAAATTTCCGTTGAAACAGGTTCGCCCTGAATTGTTGTTTCATCGGGTGTATTTGTCACATCGGGGGAGTTTGTTCCGTCGGGGAGTGTTTCATCGGGCGAAGAAGTATCCGCCGTAGAAACGGAAGGTTCTCCATTTGAAGAAACGGGTGAAGAGTCGGGCTTTAAAATTATCGCCACCGCCGCAACAGCCGCCGCTATTACAGCAACGCATATTATCGTTGCCACTAAGATTATCTTTTTTGTTGAGCTTTGCAAATATACCACCTCATATAAGAATATCATTCCACATAATTATACATAGTATAGTATATCACTATAAAATCACTATTTCAAGAGAATTAAGAACAAAAAAATTGTGCAAAAGCCTTATTTTATTGAAAAAGCTATTGCAATAAAAGATAATTTGTGGTAAAATATTTTCACAAAGGAATGTAACTGAAAGCTTTTTCTTTCTT
>CAMGJS010000112.1 GCA_946056455.1 uncultured Clostridia bacterium
AAGGACTTATAGTAGGTATCCAGTCGTTAAGACTTGAATTTTATGAGGTATTCTCAAGATTTTATGACGGTGAAGGCAGAGCCTTTGAACCCGTCAATATGAGAATACAAAATGCTGAAAGAAAATAATTTTTTGGAGGAACAAAATTATGTATATCTATTTATTACCGCTTGTGGCACTTGCACTTATTATTTCACCCATCATTTACTCATTATCAAAGAATGCAACAGTCAGCAAAGCAAAGACAGCTTTTAAAATAAATCTTTGTACCTTTGCAGGAGTTATGATTCTCGCTCTGGCTCTTCCTTTTGCAATAGAGGTAAAGGCTGACGCAGATGTTCCTGCCGATGCGCAGACAACCGTTTCTGAAACTGCTTCCGAGAGTTCAAAGATGAGCAGCGACGGATTGGGATATCTTGCGGCTGCTCTTGCAACAGGTCTTGGTTCGATAGGATGCGGTATTGCCGTTGCTGCGGCTGCACCTGCGGCTATCGGAGCTGTTTCTGAGGAACCGAAGGCTTTCTCCAAGGCGCTTATTTTCGTAGCACTCGGCGAAGGTGTTGCACTTTATGGTTTTCTTATTTCGTTTATGATTTTAGGCAAACTCGGCTAATAGGAAAGCGGTTGATATTATGCAGTTCTATCTTATAAGTGATAATGTCGATACCAAGATGGGCATGCGCCTTGCAGGTATAGACGGCGTTGTTGTTCATGACGAAGAAAATGTAAAGAACGAACTTGAAAAAGCGTCGGAAGATGAAGATATAGCTGTTGTGCTTATTACTGATAAGCTTGTCAAGATGTGTTCGGATTATATTTATGACTTTAAGCTTAACCGCAAAAAACCGCTTATAGTTGAGATACCCGACCGTCACGCAACTTCCGATATTACAGCGACAATATCAAGATATTTGCATGAAGCTATCGGTATAAGCATTTAGGAGGAACATTATGGCAAAAACAAAGGTGTTTGATTATTCGTCTTCCAATGATAACAGAATGAAAGTGTTTTTCAACGCTGTAAATGCTCAGGTTGACTCTGCCACCAATGAGATAATCAGAGAAAGCGAAACGGAAAAGAAGAGAATAATTAAAAAGGCTAATGATAAGTCGACAAAAAGGGCTTATGATGATGTTCAGAATACTGCAAAGAAGTCGGGCGGAAAATATTCACTCATGGCAAACAAATTTGAGCTTGAAGCTCAAAAAGATGTATTAAGACATAGAAATTCGCTTATTGACAAGCTTTTTTCTGAAATTGAGGATAAAATTTCAGAGTTCAGAAAAACAGACGATTATTTTAATCTTCTTGTCAAATCGCTTGAAAGCGAAAATATGTCGGATAATGCTGTTGTTTATCTTATGCCGGATGATATGAAATATGTTGAAAAATTATCTAAGCTTACAAAAGCTGAATTTAAACCGGATTCTTCTATAAGACTTGGAGGCTTATCGGTTTTATATCCTGATGAATCGGTAATTTCCGATAAAACTCTCGATACTCTTTTAAAAGAGGAAAAGAAACATTTTGCGTCAAGCGGAAAGCTTATGCTGAATAACGATTGAATGAATTGAGGCGGTACATTTGCAGAATACTGTATATTCCATAAACGGTCCTGTTGTAAAGGTCAAGGATACAAAGGATTTTTCAATGCTTGAAATGGTTTATGTGGGAAATAAGCGTCTTATCGGCGAAGTTATCGGCATAAACGAAAAATATACTACCATCCAGGTTTATGAATCAACAACTGGGCTTAAACCCGGTGAACCTGTTGAAGGCTCGGGCGCACCTATGAGCGCTACATTGGGCCCCGGAATTATTTCAAATATCTTTGACGGTATTGAGCGTCCGCTTCGTAAGCTTGAAGATGTTAGCGGTGCTTTTATTTCCGAAGGCTCATCTGTTTCTGCTCTCGACGAGGAGCGTCTTTTTGATGTTACCCTTAAAGTCGGAGTAGGGGATAATGTATGCGGAGGGGATATATATGCCGTTTGTCCCGAAACTCCGCTTATCGAGCATAGATGTATGATTGCTCCTGATTTATCGGGAAAAATCACATGGAGTGCCGAAAATGGCAAATATCGCATAAATGATAAGGTCGCGGAGCTTGAAACAGATGACGGAACAAAAATTACACTCACGCTTTGTCAGAAGTGGCCTATCCGTCAGTCAAGACCTGTCAAAGAGCGTCTTTCAATAAATAAATTGCTTGTAACGGGACAGCGAGTAATAGATACTCTTCTTCCCATTGCAAAGGGCGGAACTGCGGCTGTTCCGGGCGGTTTCGGAACGGGAAAGACCATGACTCAGCATCAGCTTGCAAAATGGTGTGACGCTGATATTATCGTATATATCGGATGCGGAGAACGAGGAAATGAAATGACTCAGGTTCTTGAAGAGTTCGGTGAGCTTATTGACCCTAAATCAGGCAAACACCTTACCGACAGAACTGTTCTTATCGCTAATACTTCTAATATGCCTGTTGCAGCCCGTGAAGCTTCTATCTATACAGGTATTACTCTTGCAGAGTATTACCGTGATATGGGCTATCATATCGCAATAATGGCGGATTCTACTTCAAGATGGGCAGAGGCACTTCGTGAAATATCGGGAAGACTTGAGGAAATGCCTGCCGAAGAAGGATTTCCTGCATATCTTCCGTCCCGTTTGTCAGAGTTTTATGAGCGCGCAGGATATATGAAAAATCTTAACGGAAGTGAAGGCTCCGTTACCATTATCGGCGCGGTTTCTCCGCAGGGCTCGGACTTTTCCGAACCCGTTACACAGAATACAAAACGCTTTGTCCGTTGTTTCCTTGCGCTTGATAAATCTCTTGCCTATGCAAGACATTATCCTGCTATAAACTGGATAACGAGTTATAGTGAATATGTTGACGACCTTAAAAACTACTACGACGAAAATGTTGGAGCGGATTTTATAGAGTATCGTCACAAGATAAACAATATTCTTATCGAAGAAAACAATCTTATGGAAATCGTCAAGCTTATCGGTGCAGATGTTCTTCCTGATGACCAGAAGCTCACCATTGAAACTGCAAGGGTAATAAGGCTTGGTTTTCTTCAGCAGAACGCTTATCATAAGGATGATACCTATGTTCCTCTTGAAAAACAGTATAAAATGATGGGGACGATACTACTTTTGAATAAAGAAGCAAAAAGAGCTATTTCAAGGAATATTCCTATTTCGTCAATTATTGAAACGGGACTTTTTGAAAAGGTTATAAAGGTTAAATACAATATTCCGAATGATAATCTTTCTTTATTTGACGAACTTAATTCTGAGATTAAAAATACAATTTCTTCGCTTTCCAGAGCGTGATTTACGGAGGTTGAAGTATGGGACTTCAATATATCGGTCTTAAAGAAATTAACGGACCTCTTGTTGTCCTTGATAAAGTCAAGGATGTCGGATTTGACGAAATAACCGAGATTCTTCTTGACGACGGTACTGTCAGAAACGGCAGGGTTGTTGAAGTCTCGGGCGAGAGAGTTGTTCTCCAGGTTTTTGAGGGTACTAAAGGTCTTTCTCTTACCAATACAAGAACAAAAATGACAGGTCATCCTATGGAGATGCCATTGTCAAAAGAAATTCTCGGAAGGGTATTTAACGGTTCGGGAAAGCCGATTGACGGTCTTGGTGAAATTTATGCCGAAAAGAGTATGGATATAAACGGAAAACCGTTAAATCCTGTTTCAAGAACATACCCCAGAAACTACATCAGAACGGGCATTTCTTCAATAGATTGTCTTGCTACTCTTATAAGAGGTCAGAAGCTTCCTATTTTCTCCGGCTCGGGACTGTCCCACGACAAGCTTGCCGTTCAGATTGTTAGGCAAGCTGAAATAGCTGATAAGAAGGGACAGGATTTTGCTGTGGTATTTGCGGCAATGGGCGTTAAAAACGATGTTGCCGACTATTTCAGAAGAAGCTTTGAAGAAAGCGGAGTTCTTTCAAGAGTTGCAATGTTCCTTAATCTTTCAAATGACCCGATTATTGAAAGAATTCTGACTCCGAGATGTGCTCTTACGGCAGCAGAGTATCTTGCATACGAAAAAAATATGCATATACTTGTTATTCTTACCGATATGACTTCTTATGCCGAGGCTCTGCGTGAATTTTCATCTTCAAAAGGCGAAATCCCGGGAAGAAAGGGCTATCCCGGATACCTTTATTCTGATTTTGCTTCTCTTTATGAGAGAGCAGGAGTTGTAGAAGGTTCAACAGGCAGCGTTACGCAGATTCCTATACTTACAATGCCAAACCATGATATTACTCATCCTGTTCCTGACCTTACGGGATATATTACCGAGGGACAGATAGTTCTTGATGCAAACCTTGACAAAACAGGAATATATCCTCCGATAGCTGTTCTTCCGTCGCTTTCCCGTCTTATGAAGGACGGCATAGGCGAAGGCTATACAAGAGCAGACCATACGGTAGTATCAAATCAGCTTTTTGCAAGCTATGCAAGAGTGCAGGACGCAAGGGCGCGTGCGTCTGTAATAGGCGAGGATGAACTCTCGGATATTGACAAGGCATATATGAAGTTCGGAATAATGTTTGAAAAGTACTTTATATGCCAGGGATTTGATGAAAACCGCAGTATTGATGAAACTCTTGACCTTGGTTGGGATTTGCTTTCTTTATTTCCCGTTTCGGAACTTGACAGAGTAAGCGATGAACTTCTTAAAGAAAAATACAAGCCTGAAAACGCAGAGAAATTTAAATAATCTGAAAGGAGCTGATATTTATGGCTGAACA
>CAMGJS010000113.1 GCA_946056455.1 uncultured Clostridia bacterium
TAATTCGTAAATTCGATAAGTCCTCGGATATAAACCTCGTCGCCGTATATTTCTCTGCGTTTTTTATCGGCGGCGGCAAAAAGACTTTCGTCATATCTGCCGCTTTCGATAAGTTCTTTCAGTTCACAGTCCGAAAGATTTCTTTCTTCCGATAATTTTTTTACCAAATCCATATAAGATTACTCAACCTTGCCACCCTCGACAACAAGGTTGTCAGGGTTAGCCGCGTCGCCGTAAACTTCTGCAAGAGTAGCCTCATAGTCAGCGTGGAAGAAGTTTTCTTTGCCAAGGTTTTCAATTTCTTCGTTGAGCCAGTTGAGAAGAGTTGTGTTGCCCTTCTGAACAGCTGGAGCGATTGTGTCTGCATTTCCGAGAGCGTCAATACCAACAGTAAATCCGGGGTTTTTGATAGCCCACGCAAGAACTTCCGTGTTGTCGGTCGAGAATGCGTCGCCGCGTCCGTCAAGAAGCGCATTGTAAGCGTCTGCGTACTCGTCGTATTTCTGTAATGTTATTTCAGGGTAGTTCTTTTCAAAATATGTTTCTGCCGTTGTACCCTTTACAACGATAAGCTGTTTGCCCTTGAGCTGTTCAACATCGGTTATAAGAGCACTGTCGGGGGAAACGATACCGAGCTTGACCTTCATATAGGGGAGCGCAAAGTCGACCTGCTGAGCGCGTTCTTCCGTTACCGTGAAGTTTGCAAGAATAATGTCAACCTTTCCCGTTGCGGCATATTCAACACGGCTTGCGGGGTCTGTAGAAACATACTCAACATCTACGCCAAGGTCTTTTGCAATTCTTTCTGCAAAATAAACATCGTATCCCTGATATTTTCCGTTTTCGTCAACATATCCGAAAGGAGCCTTGTCGCTGAATACGCCTATGACGATTTTTCCGCTTTTCTTGATTTCGTCAACAGTTCTGAACGACTGAGCAGCACCGTTCTGATTTCCGTTAGTTGATGTGCAGCCCGTAAGACCGGCTACGAGGAGCGTAGCAACAGCTGTCGTTGCAACAAGCTTTGTGAAAAGATTTCTGAGTTTCATAAATAATTCCTTCTTTCAAAATATAACCGTATTTATACGGCATTATTGTTTTATGTCCTGCGTTTTTCATAAGCAAAGGTGTGCAGAAAATCCTTTGCTCTCTGCGTTTTTGGGTTTGTAAAGAATTCATCGGGAGTAGTTTCCTCGACTATCTTCCCGTTGTCAAGAAATACAATGCGGTCCGCAATAGCTCTTGCAAACTGCATTTCGTGCGTTACAATAACCATCGTCATACCCTGCTCGGCAAGTTCAAGCATTACATCAAGAACTTCTCTTACCATTTCAGGGTCCAAAGCCGCAGTAACCTCGTCAAAGAGCATTACTTCGGGGTTCATACAAAGCGCACGGACAATGGCAACACGCTGTTTCTGTCCGCCTGAAAGCTCTCTCGGGAATGCTTTTTTCTTCTCCGAAAGACCTACTCTCGCAAGAAGCTTTTCAGCCTGCTCCTCAGCTTCCTTTTTGGTACGCTTCTGAACCTTAACGGGAGCCAATGTGATATTGTCGATTATATTCTTGTGGGGAAATAAATCATAGCTTTGAAAGACCATTCCGATTTTCTGTCTTAACTGAGTTATCTTCTTTCCGTCCGAGCTTATCTCTTCGCCGTCAAGAAGAATTGTTCCTTCATTTGCGGTCTCAAGACCGTTCATACATCGCAAAAGCGTACTTTTTCCGCAACCCGAAGGTCCGAGTACCACAACGACCTCGCCTTTGTGAACGCAAAGGTCAATTCCGTCTAAAATTGTATCGTCACCAAACTTTTTGACAAGCCCCGTGACCTCCAACTGAACCTTATCTTCCAAAACTTAATTCACCTCCATTGTTTTTCAAGCCTTTTGGCAAGCATAGAAATCGGCCAGCAGGCAAGAAAATATAAAAGAAATATCGCTCCGTATACCCATAGCGCCGCCGTCGGATAATCAAAGCGGTTTGCGTCTATTATCTGTTTTCCGACCTTTAAAACCTCGGTTATTCCGATAAGGACAACAAGGCTTGTGGTCTTTATCATTCGTGTTGTAAGATTAATAGTAAGGGGAATAAGCCTTCTCATCGTCTGCGGAACAACAACATATCCGAAGGTCTGTATCTTGTTCATTCCAAGAGCATAAGCACTGTCATACTGGTGCTTCGGTATGCTTATAAGCGCGCCTCTTACAAGGTCGCCCATCTCCGCCGTACCCCATAGGGTAAAGACTATAACCGCACTTATGTCGGCAGAAAGGTTCCATCCGAACGCTCTCGTCACACCGAAATATGCGATAAATAACAGCACAAGCTGCGGCATAATCCGTATGCATTCAAGATATACACGGCTTATCGCTTTTGTTATAGGATTTTTTATCGTCATAAACATTCCGAACAGTATTCCGAGGGGAACAGATAGGAGAACCGCAATAAGACTTATGCGAAGAGTTACCCAAAGCCCTTCAAGCAAGCGGAGAAAATTTCTTCCTAAAAAAAGTACCTCAATTCCCGAACCCTGCATATCTCATCCTCCTCTCGATAATGCTTGCCACAATAGAAATCGGCAAAAGAATGATGAGATAGAATATAACAAGCATTATAAGCGACTCATCCGTTTCATAATAAAGACCGATAAGGTCCTTTGTGACATACATAAGGTCGGCAAGAGCAATTCCGCTCACTACCGATGTTTCCTTGATAAGAAAAATGACATTTGCGCACACTCCCGGGACAGATACCGCCAGAGCCTGCGGAAAAATTACTTCTCTCATAGTGAGCGACTTGCTCATTCCAAGGCTTGCGGCTGACTCTATCTGAGATTTTTCAACCGATTCAAGACCGCTCCTTATCGATTCCGACATATAACTTCCGCCAAGAAAGGCAAGACCTATTATCGCGCATACCTCCGCGCTCCATACAACCCCAATCTTCGGCAACCCGAAGTAAAGAAAGAAAAGCTGAACAAGCAAAGGCGTATTTCTGCTTATTTCAATGTATACAGAAACAATCCTGCGCAAGACGGGAACCTTGTAATACTGTATAACAGAACATATAACTCCTACAATAAGCGAAAGAATAATACCAAAGAAAGCAATTCTTACGGTGAGTATCGCCGCGTCAACATATAACGGCAGATATTTTTGCATAAATTCAAAGTTAAGATTTATCAAAGGCAGACTACTCTGCATTATATCAAAGCAAAACCCCATTCAGATGTCTCCGTTTCGGAAAAATTTTATGTAATACCTATATAATTATTCACCATTTGAGTATACTATTTATTGCCTACCTTGTCAATAGGCAAAAGGGTACTTTGTTCATATTTGAGTATAAAACTTATACAGTTCGATTTAAATACTTTTGTTATATATGCACAACGCCTTGACGAAACTTCGCAAATTCAAATAATACTTCCGTTATACATTATATTTTGATAAGACTGTTTTGTGTTTAAAAGGACATAACAAAAAGGTCCGAGCAATTAAGGTACTACCGATAAAGAAGTTTTATCGGTACCGAGCCACATACTTTGACATTTCGTAAAGTAAATTACGAATTGCCAAAGGGGCCCCCCTTAACTCAGACCTTTTTCAGTTTATATCATACTCATCAACTTTGCAACAATAAGTCCGCCGCCCGTGCCGATAACATACCCTAAAAGCGCCATAACTATTCCTACGGGGACAAGAGCACTGCTGTATGTTCCCGCTAACACGGGCGCAGTTGCCGTTCCTCCGATATTTGCAAGAGAGGCGACGCAGCAGGTGAATATATCGAGCTTTAAAAGCTTTGCAAGAATTATCATTATCGCTATGTGTATCAGAAGAATTGAAAATCCCGTCAAAAGCCACCAGTGAGCGTTCGCCATAGCTCCAAGGTCGGCTCTCGACGCTATCAGCGCAATGGTGATATAGAGCATAACATTTGAAAGCTCCTCGGTACCCTTTATTTTTCCTATGGGAGTAACGGCAAGACCTACTCCGAGCGCGGTTACAACGAGAACAGTCCATGTTGATTTGTCAAAAAAGGAAATAACACCGTTTAAAAGTGTTCCAAGATATTGGCTCAGCGCAGAAACGACAAGACCGAGCCCTAAAAGAAAAATAATGCTCTGAAAGGTTATTATCTGCGTATTTGCCCTCGTTTCCTCTTCAAGAGCTAAACCTACAGCGTCAATAGCTTTTGTATCGGCTTTTGTCCATCTGTTGAACACCTTTGAAAAGCCTATCGCCCAGAGCAGAAACATAACATAAACAGTCGCGCAGGCGGAATCAATTACAAGAGCATAACCCATATCCGCTTCGGAAACATCGAGCGCCGCCTGAATAGCGAGCATATTTCCTCCTCCGCCCATCCAGCTTCCGCATAGAGCGCCCAAGGACTTCCACGCATTTTCTCCTAAAAATCTGCCGAAAATTGCATAAGAAACAACAAATCCAAGACCTATTGAGACCGTTGCCGAAAAAAATCCGATAAGCATTTTAGGTCCCAATTTAATGATTTTTCTTATATCGCACCGCAAGAGCATTAAAAATACCATAGCGTAAAGCACAGGATTTTTTATCGCCGAATATGTCGCCGCCGTGGCCTGTAAATCCCATATCTTTGCGGTACAGAGTATCATCATGGTTAAATAGATAAGAACAACGGGTGGGGCAAAGCTGAAAAAGGTTTCAGCCGCCTTTCCTCTGATTATTTTCGGCAGATAAATCAGCAGAGCCGCTATTCCTATCAAAGCGGAAATATAGACGAAAC
>CAMGJS010000114.1 GCA_946056455.1 uncultured Clostridia bacterium
AAATGATGAGCTTCACAAAGAACCAGATTCTCTCTCAGGCATCTCAGGCAATGCTTGCTCAGGCAAATTCACTTCCTCAGGGCGTTCTCTCACTTCTCCAGTAAGAGTAGTAGTCAGAGGATTAAGAATTCGGCTTAACCGAAATGAGCGTATTGCGCGACGCGAATATAAACGATTAAGCATAATAAAAAGGTCGTCACATTGTGACGACCTTTTCTTTTTACCTGCAAATGCGCATCTTCTGTGTCGGCACGCCTCGGAGTACCCTTGTACGCCGTCGGCGCGACCTCCTTGAATATGCACATTTTCAGGCAAAAACCAAAACTGCAAATGCGCATCTTCTGTGTCGTTGTGCCTAGGAGTACCCTCGTACGCCGTCGGCACAACTCCTTGAATATAAGCGTTTTAAAACGAAAACTAACCTTTAAAACGCTCATCTTCTGTGTCGTTGTGCCTAGCAGAAAAAATCATTTCTTTTTAAGAACTACCATAACAATTTCGGGGCGGTTGAAAAATCTTAAAGAGCCCAAACCTCTGCTCACGACCATTTTCGTTCCGCCTTTTTTATATACTCCCTGATAATATTTCGGGAAAAGTCTTTTGCCCGGAGCGAGTATTCCGCCTATTCTGCCCAGCCTTATTGCACCACCGTGCATATGTCCGCAAAGAACCACATCCGCCTCCCACTTTGCATAAACATCGAGAAACAGAGGATTATGGGACAGCAGAACAGAAAATCTGTCGCTCTTTTTCTCTCCCACAAGCATTTTCATATCGTCCAGTGTAAATTCTTTTGGATAACGATAATTGCCCCTTTCGTCCTTATAAAAATGCAGTCCGCAGTACATTCCGTAAAGGTCGATAGCTTTACGCTTTTTCGTCAGTGTGACCTTATCATTCAGAAGCACCTGCACACCAAATCCCCGAAGAACCGAGAAAAGCTCGCCCAGCTGATTGTCGGTGAGGTCTAATTCGTGGTTTCCGATGATATAATATGTGGGATAATCCTTTGCCATCGCCTTTGCAAGATTATAGAACGCGCGGAAGTTATAGTCCTGTCTGCTGACCATATCGCCCGTCATAACGACTATATCGGGGTTCAGTTTCTTTACTCTTCGTATAATATTTTTATTTTTATACCCAAAGGAGCGGCAATGGAGGTCGGAAAGCTGACAAATTCTGTATCCGTCAAACTCTTTGGGAAGATTTTTTGCTTCTATTTCATAGGTCGAGCTTTCAAGCGTATAATTTTCATAAAAGAACCAGACAGTCGCGGCGAGAAGTCCCGCCCAGGCAAGAGGTCTTAAAACAGTTTCCTTTTTCAATGTTAAACACCGCCTAAAAAGAAATTTTATGACAATATTCTATCACAATATTTTGTTTGTGTCAAAAAAACAAAAAGCTCTTTTCTTTTCGCTTGTGATGTGATATAATTATATAGAATATATTTTCGGTTGGAGGATTTTTTGAATGAACACATACTCGCTCGGAATAGATGTCGGCTCGACTACCGTTAAAACAGTTATCATAGACGATGACAACAAGATATTGTTTTCAAAATATGAGCGTCACTTCTCACGGGTTAAAGAAACGGTCGAGGAGCAGTTAAAGCTTATTATGAAGGAATACCCCGACGACCTTTTCCGTCTTTCGATAACAGGTTCGGCTGGCTTAGGTCTTGCCAATAAGGCAGGACTTCCCTTTGTGCAGGAGGTTTACGGCGCATTTATCGCAGTAAGAACAGCCTATCCCGAAACCGATGTTGTAATAGAGCTTGGCGGAGAGGACGCAAAGATAATCTTCATCACGGGCGGAGTTGAACAGAGAATGAACGGCTCCTGCGCAGGTGGTACGGGCGCGTTCATCGACCAGATGTCCTCACTTCTCGGTATCACGACCGACGAGATGGACATTCTTGCCTCAAAGTCCGAAAAGCTTTACCCCATTGCCTCCCGTTGCGGAGTTTTTGCAAAGTCGGACATTCAGCCCCTGCTCAATCAGGGCGCAAGAAGAGAGGACATTGCCGCTTCTATCTTCCAGGCGGTTGTTGACCAGACCGTATCGGGACTTGCCCAGGGCAGAACTATTAAGGGCAATGTGCTTTTTCTGGGCGGACCGCTTTCCTTCCAGAAAGAACTTCGCAAAGCCTTTGTCAGAACCCTTTCTCTTGACGAAAAGAGTGCGATTTTCCCCGATACAGCTCCCGTGTTTATGGCATTCGGTTCTGCTCTTTACGCAAAGGAAAATTCAGAGCCTATGACTCTTGCGGACGCTGTTTCAAAAATCGAAAACGCACCCGTCTCGGATACTATTATAACCTCGGCAAGACTATTTAATACAAAAGAAGAATACGCTGAATTTGTAAAGCGTCACAGTGAATGTGACCTCGGCTATGAGGACATCCGCACATACGAGGGCGACGCTTATTTAGGTATTGACGCAGGCTCCACAACGACAAAGCTTGTGCTTATCACCCCCGACGGGAAACTGCTCTACAATCACTACTGCTCATCAAAAGGTCAACCCCTTGACATTATCACAAAACAGCTTGAAGAGATTTACTCTCTCTCGGGCGACAGAATAAAGATAAAGGGAAGTGCCGTTACAGGCTACGGCGAAGACCTTATCCGTTCGGGACTTCGTTGCGACTTCGGCATTGTAGAAACCGTTGCGCACTTCAAGGCGGCGGCGTTCTTCTGCCCCGATGTTGACTTTATCATCGACATAGGCGGACAGGACATCAAGTGCTTTAAGATAAAAAATAACGCAATAGACAGCATTATGCTCAACGAGGCTTGCTCGTCGGGTTGCGGCTCGTTTATCCAGACCTTTGCCTACGCTATGGGATACGACATCGCAGAATTTTCAAGGCTTGGACTTTTTGCCGAAAACCCCGTTGATTTAGGCTCGCGTTGTACTGTATTTATGAACTCGAATGTCAAGCAGGCACAGAAAGACGGTGCCTCGGTCGAGGATATTTCGGCAGGACTTTCGGCTTCTATCATCAAAAACGCTATCTATAAGGTTATAAGAGCAAATTCCGCTGACGAACTAGGCAAAAATATTGTCGTTCAGGGCGGAACATTCCTCAACGACGCGGTGCTCCGCTCCTTTGAAATGGAGCTTGGCAGAAATGTTACAAGGCCTGCCGTTGCAGGACTTATGGGCGCATTCGGTGCGGCTCTTTACGCTAAGGAAAATGCAAAGGTTGAAGGCTCGACTATTCTTACGGAGGAAGAGCTCAAAGGCTTTTCATACACATCAAAGGGCGCTGTTTGTCAGGGCTGTACCGCACACTGCAACCTCACCGTAATAGGTTTTTCTGACGGAAGAAAGTTCATCGCAGGAAATCGTTGTGAAAAGGGCGCAGGAATAAAGAGGGACAAGGAAGTTCCCTGCCTTTATGACTATAAATACAACCGTCTGCTTTCTGTTATGAAGGGCAAGCCCGTTGTTGAGCCGAGAGCAAAAGTGGGACTTCCCCTTTGTCTTGGATTTTATGAACAGCTCCCGTTCTGGCACACATTCTTCACGGAGCTTGGCTTTGAAACAATAAACTCGGAGGAAAGCACAAGAAAGACATATTATAAAGGACAGCACACTATCCCGTCGGACACTGTATGCTATCCTGCAAAAATCGCTCACGGACATATCGAAAGCCTTCTTGAAAAGGGCGTTGACTTTATCTTCTACCCTTGTGAAAGCTATAATGTGGACGAGGGCGAGAGCGACAACCATTACAACTGCCCCGTTGTTGCATATTACCCCGAACTTCTCAAAGCGAATGTGCCTGCTCTTAATGAGGATAACTTCCTCTATCCTTATATCGACATAAACCTCAAAAAGCATTTTGTCGAGGCGATGAAAAAGTCGCTCTCTAAATATAACCTCAAAAAGTCGGACATTGCAAACGCTTACGAGTCCGCTTGGAGCGCACTCAGGTCCTATCGTGAGGATGTTATCAGGCAGGGCGAAAAGATTATCGAAGAGGCAAGGGCAGACGGCAGAAAGATTATCGTCATCGCAGGCAGACCTTATCACATCGACCCCGAAATAAACCACGGTATTCAAAAGCTGATTACTTCGTTGGGGCTTGCCGTTATCACCGAGGACAGTATTTCTCACCTTGGACACACGCCTAAAATGTCGGTGCTCAATCAGTGGACATATCACGCAAGACTTTACAAGGCGGCGCAATATGTCACCACTCAGCCCGATATGCAGCTTGTTCAGCTTGTATCCTTCGGTTGCGGAATAGACGCTATCACCACGGACGAGGTACGCTCGATACTTGAAAGCGGAGGAAAGCTTTATACCCAGCTTAAAATCGACGAGATAAGCAACCTCGGCGCCGCAAAGATAAGACTCCGCAGTCTTGTTGCCGCTATGGAGCAGGCAGAAAAGAACAAAAAGGGATAATTTTCATTCTATTGACAAATACGGTATTTGGTGTTAAACTGAAATTTACGGTATCACCACTATTTAAGGAGGATATAAAAATGAACTTCAAAAAGCTTATCGCGGCATTTTCCGCAGGCATTATTTCAATATCGGCGTTAGCGTCCGTAGCAGTTTCGGCAAAGGAGCAGAAAGCGCTCAATCTTTCATTTGATACAATGTTCGATGAGGAAATTGTCGAGGGTGAGGCTTATCTTATCATTTCCGCAGGCGGTTGGGTACCCAATACAACCGTAAAAGT